>JADJBB010000002.1:300000-559580 GCA_016703965.1 Acidobacteriota bacterium | reverse complement strand
GGAAATAACCCAATTAAGAGTGCAAATCGCAGACAAGAACGCAGTGACAAATTTTGACCTTTAGTACGGGTAAAAAGAATCTATTTAAAACATTTTTCGCTAAAGCCAGCTTACTTGGAGAACGTATTCCTAATTTTAGTATTTGTGTTCGTAAGGGTCAATAAGCAGTATCGCGTGGTACAGATCGCCGTAGGCAATTATAGTAAGAAAAGGCGGCCCGAAGGCCGCCTTTCAGTTAAAGCCATGGAAAGTAATTATTCTTGTCCAACAAAGTCAACGTCAGCAAGGCTGCCAGTTACGTTAACGACACGTGAAGCAAAACGATATCGTTTTGCCGACACGCCGACAACATAGCTCTGACCAGCTTCGACATCTTCGAACGCGTAGATACCGAATGAACCGGTAGTTAACAGTGCGACGATTGTCTTCCGAATCCGTGAGTATAACGGTGCATTACGCAGTGGCTGGTCCGCCTGCCGTTGTTTTCACACGGCCGCCGACACGAACACCAGCAGCTGTCGGGCCGATGACGATATTGCCCGCTTTTCGGTGGGTCGTAGCAAGCAAAGCCCCGGAGCATTCGACACGCCCGGGCGGTCGGGGTGTCGGAGAAGGTCACCCGATACGTTCCGGACCGCAGCGTTTGCTGCAACCGTGAACGTGACCGTCAGATCTGGCGGGTGCCTGCTGCATACGTATTCAGCATCGCCAATACGCCGAGGCGTCCTGCCGCCGTCTGGCTGGTGTTGACCCAAGGTTCGTGCCCGTTGGTACGCCGGCACCTGCGGCTGAGCTCACATATGTGAACACTGCCGGGTTCCAGTTTACCGTAAAGCTGGCCGAAGCCTCGTCGCCCTGCGAATCGAGCTGGAACGAGACGGCTACCGTCTGTCCTGTTGTAGTCGTGGTGTTGACTGCACGGATGATGCGTCCTACTACCTCGGGAGATTCACCCCTTTCAGCTTCGGTCGTACACCGCCGACAACCGTCGGACCGCATGTTGGGAAACCAGAGCCGTGCTGTTGAGCAAGATTGATCTGATGACTCGTAATGTCACCGGAATCGATCTGGCCGTTTCCGCACGGAAGGTTAACGTCAGCACGCTGGAACCGATTCGGTGTGGTTACCCAACCCGTACCGTTCAGGACGTACTGTCTGATAGCACTTACGTCGTTCGCGAGAACGAGGTTGTCGCCAGCAGCACCGCTGCTACCGTCAACGATGTTCGCCTTCTGAATCCGGCAGCAACCGGATCGGGCCGTCATCATTGATCGTGGCAACTCTGTCTCCTGCAGGGCTGACCGAGATCGTACTCTGCCGTAGCACTGATGAGACGTAAGAAGAACGTTTCATCAAGCTCAGGAGTCGTATCACCGACAACCGTAACGGCTTACGTTTGCTGACATAGTACCAGCCGAAGTTAACACAGTTGGCTGCACCCAGCCGTAAGGCCGATGTAGTCAGTTCTTCAGTAGCAGTTCCTGCGACAAACTGGTAGCAGACGTTCGAAGCAACCGATGAATCACCGATTCTGTCAATGGTGAAGGTAATGCCGTTACTGACGTTTCCTTCAGCACCTTCCAGGACCAGGAAGCGAACTGCGAAGGCAAGGCCGTCGTCGTTCACGATCGTGACCAGAGCAGGTGAACCGGTCGGATTGATTACGCCTGCTTTCACCAGCACCGTTGATAACAACATTGAATGTTTCTTATTCGGCTCGAACGTTGCATCCTGACAAACCTGAACAGGAAGGTCGATACTTAGTTCGGTCCGGAAGCCGGAGGTCCAACTGCAGAGGCAAAAGCCGTTTGCAGCGAACGCTACCGTCGCATTCGAAATGTTGATGAAGTCAACTCCAGCTGTACAAGATGAGCGCCCGTAGCGGTGCCACCTGAGGTGCTGGTGCTGTAGGTGATGACAGTCGGTACCTGCGTCGTACCCGTTCTGGTAAGTCTTACGTAGAACGGAGCCGAGGTTCCAGCTGCACCATTGCCTTCAGCCCGAATGACTGGTCCAAGAGCAAAGCTCGGGCCGCGTCGCCAGTACATCCGGCACCACTGTTTACGATGACACCGAGTCCGATAGGATCAGCACCACCAACAGGGTCAACTACAACATCCGATGACGCTCCAACGATCTGAAGTGCAAGGTTTCATCCGTTTCAAACCGTATCGCCGTTAACAGTTACCGGTACGGTTAGGGGTCGAACAGTTAATGAAGCTGAACCGTTGGCCGCCTGGGGTCAAGATACCGACATAGTCGCTATCCGTCGTCGTTGCCGTTCCGTCAACAGTGTTCACGCTGACCGTCGAGGTGAGGTATGAAGCACCCTGTTCTCGTGATCGAATACTGCAGCTGCTGTCCCGCTTTCCGGTTGGGCAGACGCTGATGTCGCTGACCGAAATGATCGGAGCCGTGCACCGTCGTCGTTGATGGTTGCGGTTGCTGATGCCGCGCTGATGACACCATTCGAAGGGATCTGAAAGGGTCGCCGTGAACGACTCCGTTAAGTTCGGCATAGATCTCCACAGTAAGGAACCGTGAAGGTCGTCGTCGATGAACCGGCTGCGATCGTGATCGAACCTGATGAGGTTACGAAGTCACCAGCGCATTGTTGAGTGCACATGATGCACCAGCGGTTGCTGCGGACGTTCCTGAACCAGTCGAGGTTGCCCACCCGCCGTTACCGGGTTCGAGGTGCTGCCTGTTCTGGTTACCGTGAAGGTTACGCTACCACCAGTCGATGGGGTGTTGCCTTCAGTGACCGGGCTGGCTACCGACAGAGCGATCGAAGGAGCACCGTCGTCGTTCTGGATAACGCCGAGGCCAAGACGGTCTGTGATACGCGGATTGCCATTCTGATCAACTGGATTTGTTTCCACTGGACCAGGATTTGCAGTTCCGGCATTCGCCTGAACGCTGACAATTTCCAACGTGAACGATTCGTCAAACTCTGCAACGAGATCGCCATAGACGATGACCGGTACAGTGATGACGCTAGCTCCACCCTGTGTAAAGGTCACACAGTTTGTCGGGCCAGCTGCTCGGGTCGTGTAATCAGGCTCACCGACGTTTGACGGAATAGTTCCGCCCGGACCGCCGATAGCTGGGTTAGGGATTGACCGCAGGATTCTCGATGTCACTGTTAACCGTACGGAAGCAGACCGTTTCGCTTCGCCTGGGCATCACCGGTTCTGGTGATACGGAAGTTGAACGCTGAGGTTGATGCTACCGTCGGATCTTGTGCACTCGGGTTGCCTTCGATCTGAACTACGTTATTGATAGCGAACTGAGTGTTCGGTTCGTTATCAATGATGGTTACGGTACCGGTTCCAACATTGATGGTCGCATTGGTAGGCATCGCACCAAGGGTAACGGTAAAGAATTCATTCGGCTCATCGATGTTGTCATCAATGATAGGAATGACGATAGATGCAGTCGTGCTGCCGGCAGGGATCGAACCCGTGCTTGAACTAGACGTGTAATCAGCGCCAGCTGTTGCGGTATCGCCCATGGCACCAGTGCTGAACGAGAACGACGTGTTGAGGGTCGATACGATGCTCTGGGTAACCGTAAGGGTTGCCGTACCAGCATTTTCGTTAACCTGGATGCTATTGATGCTCAAAGTTGGAGCTGCATCGTCGTCGATGATCGTCGCCGTTGCAACTGCCGGAGCACCAAGGAATCCACCGGTCGGGTTCGTCAACTGAGCGTCGAACGTTTCAGGTAACTCGAATGCCAAATCGCGACATACTCGGATGGTGAAGTCCTGGAAAGTAGACGTCTCACCAATAGCAGCGGCGTTGAACACGAGTGTTCTACCGTCTGCGGTGTAGTCCTGGCCAGGCTGGCAAACCGTGTTCGGTGCACCGCCAACTGCTGTACCTGAACCAGGAACGGTCGATACATCGACGTTACCGGCAGGCGAGTTTTGGCCGTTACGGAACACACGGAAGGTAACAAGGGTTTCGACGTTAGGAATTGGATTACCCTCGGTCACGCCCTGTCCAGCACCAAACGGTACATTGTTTACAGCATCCCAGAACTGGATCGTGTAGGTCGTATCGTCGTTGCCGATATTACCAGTAACCGACGTTGCAGTAACTGGAGTGTAACCAGTACCTGCGTTAACCGTCGTGATGACCGTTTCGTTCGGTTCGACGATCGCGTCGCCTTCCGGCGTCACGATGAACGACACTGTCTGCGTGTTGCTTGCTGAGCCCGCTGGGAAGCGAACCGTACCAGCACCACCAGCACCAGCAACCGGAACCCCTGTCTGAGCACCCGTTAGCACATAGTCACGAGCCGAGCTCGCACCTGAGCAAGGAGCCAGAGCACAAGCTGTACCAGCGACACCGAAGTTAACATCCAGCTGCTGAGCTGCATTAGCACCGTTCGACGTTCTGGTGAACGTGTAACGGAGGCCTCTGCCGCCATTTTCGCTGACTGTGTCACCCGCTGCGTCAGGATTCGTGATCGAGACAGCAACGCTGACGTTGTTGTCGTTGTTTCCGATCGTACCAGTTAATGAAGTGCCGGTCAGATCGTAGCCTTGTGGGCCAGGAGCTGTGACACCGATCGTGTTGACTGCATCACTTCCGTTAGCATTGAAGCCAACGATAACGGTTTCGTCGCCTTCGACGACGCCATCATCAACCGAAGCAATGGTGATAGTTGCAACCGGGTTACCGGCCGTGAATGTCAGGGTACCAGTTGCACCCGTGCCGTTCTGTGAAACACCGGACACCGCACCACCGATGGTGTAGTCGTTAGGATCCGCAGCGTTGCCGCCGAGGAATCTTGCCGAACCAGTAACGGTGAACGGGATCGCGAGGTTAGCAGCACCTGCTGCACCAGCTGACGTTCGGGTACATGTATAGGTCAATGTACCGCCTTCAGTTACGACCGTTTCGGTACCAACTGCACCACCCGTTGGGCCTGTGCAAGCGATATCGTTGTCATCGTTGAGGATGACACCGGTCGACGTAGCACCAGCACCTGCTGGGTCAGCGTATCCCAAGCCGGGCTTGAGTGTAACCGTAAGGTTGTCATTAGGCTCGACGTCATTATCTGCCACTGCGTTCAGGACAACAGTCGCTGTTGCCGAACCGTCAGCAAATGATGCAACATTCAGCGGAGCGTTGCCGTCGTTGCTGAGCGTTGCACCAGTGAAGTCAGACTGAAGAGCACCAGTGTCGCTCGTAACTACGAAGTTGACGCTAAGTGCACCAACAGTGCTTGTACGCGTGAAGGTTGCGGTAAGAGTACCAGCAGCCGATGCGTATGGAGCAACGTTGCCTTCTTTAGCGGTGTTCGTACCCTGGCTTCCCGTGATAACAACCGAAACGCCGGTGTCATCATTGGTGATCGTACCTGCAGCAGCTCCAGGAGCACCGACCGTGTAGCCTGCCCCTGCAACGAGCGTAGCAGTTGCGGTTTCATCAGCTTCGACGAGCGTGTCGAGCTTCGGATCGATAACCAGCGTTGTCGATGCATTACCGCCTGGGATAATGATCGTCTTGCCGTTACCGAGCGTCGGTACACCGCCTTCGAAGTCTGTTGCAGCATCCAAACCAGCACTGCCGGTCAGGGTTGGGAGTAACAGTCAACGGACGAGCCGTGCCGCGTGTTCTTTCGAACGTGTAAACCAAGTTCGCAGCACCGTCCTCTAGGACTGCATTCGGAGCAACCGTTATGCTTACGACCGCGTCGTCATTGAGGATGAGGCCTGATGCCTGTGCCGGATTACCCGGTGTAGAACTGTCCAATGCCAGTGGGTTATCAACCCGGATCTGACTTCTTCATCGGCTTTCGACATCAGCGTCGTCAGTCGGGTTTACGATAAACGTAGCCTGATTTGCCTGAACACCGCCAATATTGTCAGGATTACCTGCTCCTGCAGGGATTCCGATACTGCCAGGCGAAACACCCGCAGTTGCCGTGAACGCATTCGTACAAGGAGCGATCGTCGCAGCCCCGAACGAAGTCGTGTAATCGGTCAAAGCCGAAGCACTAACTCCCGTTGCGTTGAAGTTCGCACAGGTCGGATTGTTCGTTTCACCTATACGCGTGAAGGTATAGATAATGTTTGTAGCGTTCGGAGCCGAAGGGCTGCCTTCGGTAACGGACGCCGGTGCTACACCAACGATAACCTGGAGGTCGTCGTTGTTGATCTGACCGTCTGCCGTAGCGGTACCCGAAACAGCACCGTCAGGCCCAACTACAGGACCAATGCCATAATTGTTAGCTGGTGCACCCGTGTTAGGCGTGATCGTCAACGTAAAGGTCTCGTTGTTTTCCGGCAGATTGTCGTTGACCGGAGTCACGAGAATCTGACCATTAACGTCACCGCCAGCCGGGAACGCGATCGTTCCGGTACAGTTGACCGGGTTGTAAGTCACAACCTCATTACTACCTGAGGAAACGGTGAAATCAGAACCAGTACAATTCGCCTGCGTAGCCGTTGGGGCTAGTGACGAGATGCTGAAATTCACAGTCAAAACATCAGTAACTGCAGGATCGTTATCCGGAACTGCTCCGCCAACTGAGTTAAAGTTACGAACAACGTTGAACTGAATTCCACCAGGACCAGCTTCTGACAACGGCGAATTCGCAGGAGCGACCGTGATCGTTTCATCGTCGTCGTCGATCGTTGCAGTATCGTTACTGTCAGCACCGATCGTATAAGTGTTGCTGTTATTCAGCACTCCTGGAAGGTCAGCTCCCGGAGCATCGAAAGCAAGGATCGTCATTGTGACCGGTTCGTCAGCCTCAACACGCGAATCGTCAACAAAAGTAACGACTGGGAGATTGATCGGATCGTCTTCCGCTCCAATGTACTGGAATACGCCGCGTCCGGTCGTTGCGTTGATACAGTTGAAAGCAGTAACCTGATTTCCACCGCCAACGGTAACGGTATAGTCCGTTCCGCAACCAGAACCCGTTGTCTCAAAACGGATGTTAAGAGTTTGCAACTGGCTATTAGGATCCTGTATTCTCTCCGGATCGAAGGCGACAGAGCCGGCCGCGCCCGGATTACCTTCAGTGCTTTCACCGGGATCGCTGTTTAAGGTGATCGCCGAAAAGTCATCATTCAGGATGACGCCCGTCTTGGTATTCGCACCAACGGTAGGACTGATGGTATAGTTGCCCGCCGCGAGGGTGATGACATAGTTCTCATCCGGTTCAACTCGCAGATCCGTGAGTGTATCGAATACCAGCGTGCATGAAGCCAACCCAGTAGGAATATCGATAAATCCCGTGTTTGGCGAATTAATAAATACCGTTTCGTTATCGCAAGTACTTGCCGCGATATCAACGGTAAGGTCATCGATCGTTGGTGCCGCGTTATTGTCAGCTGCATCAGGACCGCCGCCGTGCGTAAAGTTGACACGCAGCGGGAAGTTGTTCGGAACACCCGCTCGCGAAAACGTGTAGCTGAGCTGTGTGGCTGCATCCTCAAGGGAAGGAGCCGAAACCGCCGATATCGACGTGATAGCATCTTCGTCAGTGACCGTGATCGTGCTGCTTTGCCCTGCGAAGGTGTCTCCGGCCGGAGCTGAGGTGATCGTAATGATCAAAGTTTCCGTAGGCTCAGGAACAGCATCGTTGCAGACCGTCAGATTAAGAACGAGCTGTGTCTGACCCGCACCCCAGGCTACCGCGCTCTGAGAAACGCCGTCATCGCCCGGGTTACAGCCCACGCCATTGACCAGAGTGCCGGTGCCCGTGGTAAAATCGAGGGTCATCAACCCAGCATTAGCACCGGCTGCTCGAGTGAACGTAATTGGCACAACACCGGCGGTTGCTTCAGCGACGGTAAGGGTCGCCGGCGTGATCGTGATCGCGCCGTTCGGAGCGTTAGGCCTGTCGCCTTCAGCAATAACGCCAATTTCCCTCTCGGTTAACGCACGGCCAAAGATCTTGACCTCGTCCACGAGACCGACGAATGGAGCCCGCTCAGCAACCTCAACACCATCAACAGTCAGGCCACGTGTCGAACCAATCTTCAGAGTCGATTCATCGCCGGTGAAGAGACCTTTCTGCTCGTCCCTTGCAACTTCCTGTCCGTCTATATAGAGACGTCGAGTGGTTCCGTCGTGCGTTGCCGCAATATGAACCCATTTATCAGTGTCGATTGACCGATTCGAAGCGGTGAGCACTTCACGGACGCCGTCAGCGTTCATGGAAACGAACGTCGGATTTCCGTTACGGACTTCAAGTGAATATGCATCACCTTTCGAGATCAGACCAAAGATAACCGCTCTATTCGAGAGATTAACCCAGCCGTCAACGGTGAGGCTGTCAACGTTAAGATCCGGTGAATTCTGGATCTCTACCGTTGACCCACCGTCAAAACTGAAGGCTCCGGTTCCTGTCTTACCATCAGCAAATCTGGAAGCACCGACCCACTCACCAGTATGAATGCCTTTAGCATCATATGCGTTGTGGT
Source organism: Acidobacteriota bacterium (assembly GCA_016703965.1). Taxonomy (NCBI): domain Bacteria; kingdom Pseudomonadati; phylum Acidobacteriota; species Acidobacteriota bacterium. The sequence goes on along the minus strand of JADJBB010000002.1, from coordinate 551,128 downwards.
CGCCGCCGTAGCAGGCCAACAGCCCTTCCGGAGCAGTGTCACAGCCGGTACTAGCGGCCGCAGGTTTCGCTGCCTCGGCAAGGCCGAAGAAGCTTAAAATATTGTTAAAGCTGGAGGCGATAAAACCAGACTGCTGCGAAGCCGCAGTGTCCGTCGTCGCCGCCGTGGCATTAGCCGTCAGTGCATTAGCACTAAAAACGGCCGTAAGAATTACTAACGTAAGAAACACGAAGACCCTTGCCTTCGTTGCTTTCATCGTTGTAACCCCTGTGTTTGAGGACCGCGGAGGCGATCCCTTTCGGGCGTTGGATGACATATTCATTCTCCTAAAAACTAAAGTATTCGTGATTCGAATCTGTTGTTGATTTCTTTCAGTACCGACAACGGAAATACAGCCCACGCAGGGCAATAATTGCTACACCGTTTTACTACAGTCTAAATTTAAATAAACTACTTTTCGGAACGAACTACACGGATTATACCCAATACACCCCTAATGTCAAGCGTATTTTCGGATACAGTTAAACTTTTTTTACATAACGGCGAACCGCTATATCTATTATAAAAAGTCAAATTAGTGTGTTTCTCCTATAGTATTTTACTTAAGCAATGCCCCGCTGTTACCGGCCGCCTGCTAGCTGCAGACGGACGTTGGCGGCATCCAGTTGTTCGCGGACAGCCTCAGTCTCGACAAGCGAGAGCGAAGCCGCCGCTGCAAAAGCCTTTTCCGCCTCGTCACGCGTTGTGCGGGCGGCATCGATATCGATCTCTTCAGCCGTCTCTGCCGAATCGGCAAGAACGGCGACCTTATTAGCGTTAACCTCGAGAAAACCGCCCGAGATCGCCAGTTTATCCGTCGCACCTTTTACCGTAAAGGAAAGGATGCCCGGCTTGATAGCGGAAACGAGCGGCGCGTGGCTCGGCAGAATGCCGACCTCACCCGACGCCGTTGGGACGGTGACGGAATCTACCTCGGCATCGAGGACGCGTTTTTCGGGGGTGACTATTTCTAATCTAAGCATGAACTTTGATTTTGGATCTTTGATCTTTGATCTTCGATCCTATTATTTCTCCCGCGTTGTTTTGCGGGCTGTTTCGTCTACCTTGCGTATGTACGCATTTAACTTTGGCGTTAGTTCGTTTATTAGTTCCGAAAAAACTTTCGTGTTCGCCTCGGTAAGGAGATCCCTTTGATGGGCCCGGCGGAGCCAGTGCCTTGTTTCATAGAGCGATCCCCTAGCCATTCTCAAAAACCTCCGGTTATCGGCTGGAGTCCCGCGACCACTGCCCTCGGATATATTTGCCCCAATACCGTCTGCCGATCGAATGATCTGTTTTCCGACCGTATCTTGAGCGATTCGCCCCCAACCCATTGCCATTTGCCAAATTGCATCGGCTAAAGATTCGGAGATCTTGTAGATATCAAGATTTTCAAAATTAGTCTTTTCCATTCTTTTGGAAAAATCTAAGATCAAAGGTCAAAAATCAAAGATCGATTCGTCTAGGCAGCGGCTGCCATCTTGGCGGCCTTTTCTCTGGCCTGCTCGATCGTGCCGACCATGTAGAAGGACTGCTCGGGCATATCGTCGCATTTACCTTCGAGGATCTCTTTGAAACCCTTGATGGTGTCTTCGATCTTAACGTATTCACCTTTCAAGCCGGTGAACTGTTCACCGACGAAGAACGGCTGCGAGAAGAAACGCTGGATCTTACGAGCACGGGCAACTGTTAATTTGTCATCTTCGCTGAGTTCGTCCAAACCAAGGATAGCGATGATGTCCTGCAGATCCTTGTAGCGTTGGAGGATCTTCTTAACAGACTGTGCCGTATCATAATGGTCGTCGCCGACGATCTGCGGATCAAGGATACGCGAGTTCGAAGCGAGCGGGTCGACCGCCGGGTAAATTCCAAGCTCAACGATCTGTCGCGACAGAGCCGTAACAGCATCGAGGTGAGCAAAGGTCGTCGCCGGTGCCGGATCGGTGTAATCGTCGGCCGGAACGTACACAGCCTGGATCGACGTGATAGCACCGGTCTTGGTCGAGGTGATGCGTTCCTGCATCTCGCCCATTTCCGAAGCCAGCGTCGGCTGATAGCCCACAGCGGACGGCATACGTCCGAGAAGTGCGGACACTTCTGAACCAGCCTGCGTAAATCTGAAAATGTTATCGACGAAGAAGAGAACGTCGTTCCCCTGATCGCGGAAATATTCAGCAACGGTCAAACCCGAGAGAGCAACACGGAGACGGGCTCCTGGAGGCTCGGTCATCTGACCATATACTAAGGACACCTTAGAGCCCTTGATCTCATTCTTATCAACGAGGGAAAGATCGAACTCGCCGGTCTTTTCCATATGCTCGTTAAATTTGTCGCCGTACTTGATAACTTTGGACTCGACCATTTCGCGGAGAAGGTCGTTGCCCTCACGGGTACGTTCACCAACACCGGCGAAAACCGAGAATCCGTCAGAACCGATAGCGACGTTATTGATCAGCTCCATGATGAGAACTGTCTTACCGACGCCGGCTCCGCCGAAGAGGCCGATCTTACCACCGCGAAGGAACGGCTGGACAAGGTCGATGACCTTGATGCCCGTTTCGAACATTTCGAGCGAGGTCGACTGTTCGTCAAATGACGGAGCGTGGCGATGGATCGAGGATTTCGTTTCCGAGCTAACCGGGCCGAGTTCGTCGACCGGATCGCCGATGACGTTCATAACGCGGCCGAGAGTTGCTCCGCCAACGGGAACCATGATCGGGCCGCCGAGGTCGATGACCTTCATGCCGCGGACCATACCATCGGTCGGCAGCATCGAGACCGCACGCACGCGGCCTTCGCCAAGGTGCTGCTGCACTTCGGCGACAACGTCGATCTTAGCCTCGACATCGAAGCCTTCGCTGGTGATGCGAAGCGCCTGATAGATCGGCGGTAAATAATTATCTGAAAATTCTACGTCAACGACAGGACCGATGATCTGTACAACCTTACCGATCTGTCCGTTACCATCTGTGGCCATTATTAAAAGTTGCTCCTAATATATAAAGGTAATAAGCGGACTTATTACAAAGGAGTAAGGATATCACAACGGAATCGAGCGGCGCAAAGGCTAGGGTCGACGTTTTCGATACTATTTTGCTCATTTATTACCGCAGCGATCTGTTGTATGATTTGAAAAATGACGCAAGTACTAAACAATGATCCCGTGACCCTCATCGAACACCCAATAATCCTTTGAAGAAACTAGAACTACCAACGCAGGGACTAAATACGCTTTTCGGCGTTCAGGACCAGAACATTAAATATCTTGAAACTCTGCTCGACGTTTCGATCGGGGCTCGTGGTAATGAGCTGCTCATCGACGGCGATGAACGAGATATCAAGACGGTCGAGCAGATCCTCACCGATTTTGGTGATCTGTTTGCCGATGGCAATACATTTACTGACAAAGAACTACGCGACGCCTTTAAGCAGATCGCTGAGGACGGGGCGTACACGCTGAAAGACCACTTTCTTAAGGCACGCTTCAATCCGGCCGGCAAAAAGGCAGTTGCCCCAAAAACTGCGAACCAGCGAAAGTACCTCGACGCGATCGCGGCGAACGATTTGGTTTTTGGCATTGGTGTGGCCGGAACTGGCAAAAGCTACCTCGCGGTGGCGATGGCGGTCGATGCCCTTTTCAAGAAACAGGTCAGCCGGATCATTCTGACGCGGCCGGCGGTCGAAGCCGGTGAACGGCTTGGGTTCCTGCCCGGCGATCTGCAGGAAAAGGTCGATCCTTATTTGAGGCCGCTTTACGACGCCCTTTTCGACCTTGTGGATGCGGAGAAAGTAACTAAAATGCTCGAAAAACGCATCATCGAGATCGCTCCGCTGGCTTTTATGCGAGGACGTACGCTGTCTGATGCGTTCATTATCCTGGACGAAGCCCAAAACACGACCAGCGAGCAGATGAAGATGTTCCTGACCCGCATCGGCTTTGGTTCAAAGGCTGTCGTTACCGGCGACAAGACGCAGATCGACCTTCCGCGCGGGCAAAAGTCCGGCATCAAGGAAGCTGAGACAGTCCTTGCGGACCTCGAAGGCATTGAATTTGTTTACTTTTCAGAAAAGGATGTCGTCAGGCACAAATTGGTACAGATGATCGTAAAAGCCTACGAGCAAAACTCCGAAGACAACGAACCCGGCGACCACTGACCTATGCCCGACGTCGTCAATCTACAACGAAAGATCAAGCTCGATCTCGCCCCAATTCGTGCATTCGTGGCGCGACTCTCGAAAACCGTCGCGGAATCGGAAAACTCGACTTTCACCGTCGCCTTCATCGGCGACGGTCGCATGAAGCAGCTCAACGAGCTCTTTCGCAGCAAAGCCACCACCACCGACGTCCTCTCATTCCCCCACGAACCCGATAACTTTGGTGGAAGTACCGACTTTAGTCACCAACCGGCTGAAGGCGTGACTCCAAGCCCGGTTTTCCTCGGCGATGTAGTAATTTCTGCCGAACAAGCCGCAAAACAGGCCCTTGAGAACGACCTCACGCTCGAGGGCGAGTTCAAACAACTTATTCTCCACGGCCTGCTCCACCTCTGCGGCTATGATCACGAAACCGACAACGGTGAAATGAACGCCCGCGAAATCGAATTACGGGAATTGCTGGAAATCTGACCTCAGAGAGCACGAACTCGCGAATCCTATCGTTTTCCGCGAACGTTTCTAAACATCCCTCTAACGCACTGAACCGTTCGCCTTCCGATCATTTGCGGAGAGCATCCAATTTTATACAAACATCCTCATTTCTTGGGTCGCTATCATCTGCCGATTATTTGCCTTTTATAGAGATAGTAGCTGATGGACAAAACCGTAAAGGCAATCGCACCGAAAACCGCTCCGACCATCAAAACCCACGGAGTTGCCATTCTCCGCTCGATCACAAAGATCAAGATCGCAATACCTCCCAAAATGATCGGCATCCCTAAACAACCGCCGAGACAGCCGATAGTTTGCCTTCGCTTAAAGGTTGCCGGATTCCTCAGATATTCAAAAATGATGCCCACGCGTCTTAGTTCTCCAAGCCATTTTGAAAAATTGCCGCGAGTCGTGCCGCTTGTTTGGAAAGTTGTCGGCGAATCTGATCCGCCGACTTGCTCCCGACGTCAATCATTTTCTTTCCCTCCAGAATTTGAATCGGATTTCCCGAAGCAAAATACAGCCTTTTTTCGGTTTCATTTTTCTCAAAATAGAAGATCAAATTTCTTTTCTCATCAAAAAGAAACTCAGAGGTCTCAGTCATTGCCGAACGATTGGTCGTGGTCAAAATTTTCAGCAAACGATTCGGATAGGGATCTTTTTCGCGGTCGCCAAATGTATAATAAAATTTGACGATCGATCTATAGATCCCGACTGCCGGATACGAACCATTGTTCTTATTGACAACGACCTCCATCAAAAACGTGTTTGAGGTGTCGCCGTTTTCGTCGCATTCGGCGACCCTTTTATTTACATCCTGATAGATCTTGCGGATCTCTTCGATACGTTTATTCGTTTGGGAAAACACGTTTGCGAAGCATCCGAAGCCAAGTGCCAACATCACGATAGTAAATATTTGCAGCGGTCTGTAGTTTTTAGGCGATATACTCATAGTTTTCTTGCTCACTTCTTGACCGGGATCTTAGCGGTAAAATTACCCTTGACGCTTTTATCGCCGTCGGTCAGGTTTATTTCGCCGCTGACCGAATCAGCTGAAACTGACGTAATTACTACTTCGCCTGTCGTTTTGGCGATCTCAAAAGAATTTGAAGATTCCTTTCCATTAGCGAAATAGGCGACATTCACATAATCAACCTTGTCGAATTTTTCCGCTTTGGTCGTAAAAGTTCCGGTTTTGAATCCGGTCTTTTCGTCCGTTCCTTCTTGTCCGACGAGCTGAAGCGAAACTCTGATCTGGTCAGCCGCGGTCACAGCTTTTCCCATCGAATTCATGCCCGCACTTGTATCAATGTCATAATTACCAAGCACGATGTAGTTTGACGATGCTTTACTGACCTTTGATTGGGCGTCGGTAAAGGTCTTAACGGTATTGTAAGTTCCGCTCGATCTCACACTCACCGGCATCGTTTTGCCGCCTGCCTTGACTTCAATTTTCGATTCGGTCAATGCTCCGCCGCATGCAGCCAACAATATCCAAACCACAAGAATACTTATCAAGTTGATGTTTCTCATCGCATTTCCCTCCGTTATTACTGTTGGCAGACTACTTCGATCTTTTGCATACCGTTTTCATGCAGCTTTAAGCAGCCTTGCTGACACTGGTCGATGTATCTGCGAAGTTTCTCATTATCCATAGCTGCCCATTTTTTCTCCTTCAGCGATATTTTTTCTTGGTTGAAGTCAATAGGAACCTTTTTCGCTTCAGGTGTTTTGATAAATTCCTGATACAGGCGGTCGTAACCCTGGTCGCCTTCTATGCAGTAACTGCTGCACGCATTTTGTCGGGCCTGGGCTTCGACCCGGTCTTCTCCCTTAAGGTCTGTTGTAACCTCGCTTGCCGACCCCTGAAATGTTTTTCCATCAACGGTTAATTTGCCGACACAAGTTTTACCCGACCCTCCGCCGCAGCCAAAAACCAAGCCGAGAAGCATCGAGGATACGAACGCAGCTGATGCAAAATTCTTGTTCAATTTATTTCGGATCATTACATTTCCTCCTTTCGCGTTCCGCGAAAACCGCTATTTCAAGATATCTCCGAATGGAATTGCCTGTTCTGTCGGATCGCCGTCAAATTTGACGAAAATCCGCCCTATCTTGGCATCGACTCTGGAAACGGTCGCATCTTTGAATGTGTTGTATTTTGCTGCTTTTACGTGGTCACCTTCTTTCACATTCGGGACGACAGGAACGGCTTTGCACGACGATTTCGGGTACACTTTTAGTTTGCCCACAGATTCAAGTACCAGGACCTTGTCGCCGGCCACGCGGATCACGATGGCTTTGGTCATGTTCGCACCATCCTGGACGGCGACGGTTGTTCCCGCATCCCATTCCTTAAGCTTGAAGAATGAATCCGGCACGATCTTTTCATCCATTTTGCCGATGGTCGTGACGTTATCGCGGGATTTGGCGGGATTGTCGTAGTCAATGTCGAGATAGCGGACGATCGGTGAGATCGGATCTTTGTCGTCAACCACATATGCCCGGTTCATTCCCGAACCGGTTTGCCACCAAGTTAAGATGACATCGCCCTTCTTTGCTTTCTGTCCCGGGGGGATCGCTACGATGTAGGCATTTGGAACACGTCGGCGTTCGGACATAAATTGGACATCTGAGAATTCCTTCTCCGGCGCAGCCATTTTTTGCACGTACCAAATGAAACTGGTTGTCTCAACGCCTTTTTCGGCAGCATCTTTTAGCCAGTTGTATGACGGGACGAGAACGTAGTCGCCAGCTTTGGCGGTAGTTTCTACCACCGGAAAACCGGCGATCGGAAACTTGACCGGTTCATCGGTGTCCGCCGCGGTGCTCTGAAAACTCGGCGGTTTAGCTTCTGAGAGTTTTGGTTCGCCCGGCGGTGTCGGGGCCGGTGAAATATTAGCCGCAGCGTTGTCCGCCGCGGGCTTCGTATTATTGGCCGGCGGCGGAACATTGCCACAAGCCGAGATCAACAAAAAGCTTGTCAGAATCAGTATTATTTCTTTCATGTTCACTCCTTATTTTCGCCGTGTTAATTCGTTCTTGTCCGGCGAAATGTCAAAGGTCGGGTGCTTTGATCCGACTCGTTTGACGTAGATCTTGTAATCCTCTTCGCCCATTATCCAAATATCCCTGCCTTCGTAAGCGATCGGATTATCTTCCGCTTTCAGATCTTTGATCGGTGCCTGCCAGCTTGACCAGCTTTCTCGCCAGATCCTGTTTGACGGCGCAAAGAGTCTCTGCAAAGCTGTCGTTCCACAGGCAGCAAGGTCATTTTTATTCAGCGTCTGGGCGGACGTAAATTTCATGTGGGCAACGGCTATATATTTTATATCGGCCGGATTTAGATAGAGTTCGAGATTGCTGCCGGATATTTTGTAGATCGCATATCCGGGATAATCTGCTGCCAGATTCCTATCCTCTTCTGGCGAAAGATTGAGGATCAAACCGACATCGCACATCTTTCTATAGACCAACCCCGGCTGAGTCGACACGCCGCCGTCGATCGTTTTCTTAAAAATATCCCGAACGCCTGGTGGTGAATCTTCTCCCAGCAAACAAGCGGAAATTTCCGCCATCGGGATCACTTTGCGTTCTGCCATCGCTTTTGGCGCGAAAAACCACCAGCCCTTGTACTGCTGGCCGAAGCAGATCGAACTCGCTCCAACGGCAATAAGCAAAATCATCAAAATCCTAGTTTTCTTGATCTTCATTTTTTCACCTCTTTGTAACGGAATTTCCGATCGGTCTCATGGTGAAACCAGAGCTAAGCAAATGGGTTTCTCCGATCTGAAAAGGCGCAAGACCTATGCCGCAGTTCGATTTAGGCTTGATCTGAGAATGGGTAACAGTTTGCGGCGGGCGATCGTCATTTCGGCAGGATAGACTTTTCTCCTGTGAACTATTTCACGATCGTTCGCGAGTTTCTTCGCGCGGGAGAGCCTCGCCGTATCCCGAGTCTTGATCATTCCTGTTACTTTGGCATACGCGAATGGTAATACGAAAGGGCTGTTCTATTGGCAGATCTGTGGTTAAATATGAGAATGAATGACACTAAAAAGACCGCAGATCCATGCATTATGGTGATCTTTGGTGCTACCGGAGATCTGACCAAGCGAAAACTCTTTCCTGCACTTTACAACCTGGCTAAAGACGATTTTCTTCCCCATTCGTTTGCGATCATTGGCGTCGGGCGACAAGAGCTCACGACGGAAGAATTCCGGGCTCAGATCATCGAACATCTTCGAGAGTTCATCCCAAAAGGAGCTGATGAAAAGGCGATCGACTGGTTTGCCGAAAGAACGTATTACACCGGCGGGGATTTTGATGATGATAAAAAGCTGTTCTCCGATCTCAAATCACTGATGGACCAAGTAACTGCCGAGCGACAGATACCTGAAAACTATTTTTACTACATGGCGACGCCGCCCACTCTCTTTGCGAACGTCACCCAGAAGATCGTCAAGAATGGGCTTGGCAAAGAGGAGAATGGGAACTGGCGGCGTTTTATTTACGAGAAACCCTTCGGCAATGACCTGCGATCGGCTGAAAAATTGAACGCCGATCTGCTCAAACTTATTAAGGAAAGGCAGATATACCGCATCGACCATTACCTCGGCAAGGAGACGGTTCAAAACATACTTGTCTTTCGCTTCGGCAACAGTATTTTTGAGCCGATCTGGAACCGCAACTATATCGATCATGTTCAGATAACGGTTGCCGAAAAGCTTGGCGTCGAGCTTCGGGGCGGATATTACGACTCGGCGGGAGCGTTGCGCGATATGATCCCGAATCATATCCTGCAGCTCGTCACTCTCACTGCCATGGAACCGCCGGTTTCCTTCGAGGCGGACGCCGTGCGGGATGAGCAGGCAAAGATCCTTACGGCGATCCAGCCGTTCTCGCCTGAGGATGTTCTGCATTCGACTGTCCGGGGCCAATATGGTGAAGGTAAGATCGATGGAAAGGCAGCGGCGGCTTATCGTGACGAACCAAATGTCGCCCCCGCATCCAACACGGAGACCTTTGCGGCTCTGAAGCTCTCGGTCGACAACTGGCGTTGGGCCGACGTGCCGTTCTACATTCGAACCGGAAAGCGTATGGCTGCCCGGCATTCCAGTATCGTTATTCAATTCAAGAAAGCCCCGTTCATGCTGTTTCGCGGCACTCCAGTCGAAAAGCTGACCACCAACCGCATTGTCATCCACATCCAGCCCGACGAAGGAATCACTCTCCACTTCGGAGCTAAGATCCCGGGACCGATCGTTAATATGGGGGCGGTGGATATGGATTTCAACTACCTCGACCACTTCGGCGATCAGGTCAGCACGGGTTATGAACGCCTGCTTTTCGATTGTATGATCGGCGATGCCACACTCTTTCAGCGGGCTGACATGGTCGAGGCCGGCTGGCGGATCGTTTCGCCCGTGCAGGACGTTTGGAGTGCTTTGCCGGCTCGCAGTTTTCCCAACTACGAATCCGGGAGCTGGGGCCCGAAAGAGTCCGATCAACTGCTGGAGCGAGACGGGCGGTCGTGGAAAAATCTCACCGATTGAGCTCGTTCTTTAAAGTTCAGATCTTGTAAAAACACCTGTCGCTAATTTGGCACTTTCAAAAGTGTGAATCGTTTCACACTTTTGTGAAACAGCCGTATTTATTGGCCTACAGAGTGTGAATCGGGCTGATTGGTCGTAGGAATTCACCTTACTGCCGGCGGAAAACAGTCCAATTGGTAGAGTAATTCGGCAGATAGGTCAAACGTTTTTGGGGGGAGAATTGTTTGACCAATCCTGGTGCGTGCAGAACCGAAAAGAGAGATCGAAGTTTGTTAAAAAACAGGCTGCCTGGAATTGTTTCCGGGCAGCCTTTTTCAGGTTGAGGAGGGGACCGGATCTACTCCAGTCCGACAAAGTCAACGTCAGTAATGGCGTTGATAAGGGAAATCATCCGTGACGCGAAACGATAGCGCTTCGAGCTTACTCCAACAGTGTAGGAGCGGTTGGCTTCGACGGCATCGAAGGTGTAGAGGCCGAATGAACCGGTGGTGACCGTTCTGCGGATGCCGGTTTGGTCGGTCAATGAGACCACCGCACCCCTCACGCCCTGGCCGTTCGAGTTAGTGACGCGGCCTGAGATGGTGACATCGGCGGCCGCGTCGGAGATAGTGACGAAGCCGGTTTCGTACCTCGTCGGCAGCAGGGCTCCGTCGATGTTGGAAACGCTGCTGAACGTGGCTGCGTTCGAGAACGTGATCGGGTAGTTTCCGTTCGCTATCCCATCGGCGACCTTTAACCTTACTCGCAGCAGCCGCCTCGTGCCCATCGTCTGCACAATGGTCGAATCAAGCAGCACCCCGAGCCTTCCCTGTTCGGTTTGGCTTGTGTTCAGGCCCATGTTTGTCCCGACTGTTGCGTCTTCGCCGAGTTGGGGGAATTCGTATCGAAGAACCGCCGGATCCCAGTTCGCAGTAAAGCTCTGGGAAGCCTCATCGCCCTGCGAATCCATTTCGAACAAAACCGTCACTGCTCGCCCCGCACTCGATGTCATCCCAACCACACGCAGCACACGTGATTCTCCCGCCGCTGCCACTGCCACTGCCGCTGATCCGTCCCCTTCTCCCGCTGCCACCGCCTGGCCAGTCGGTCCGCAGGCTGGTTTGAGCATCAGTTCGCCGAGGTTGTAGCGGCGAATGACGGTCACGTCACCGGCATCTATCTGGCCGTTGCCGCAGCCGCTGTTGGCATCGAGATTGACGTCCGCTGCCTGGAATTGTACTCCTGCGACCGGACCCGGTATCAGCCCGAGCTGCATCTGGCGGATGACATTCACATCATTTGCCAGAACAAACCCGTCTCCGGTCGTTCCCGAACCATCTGCGTCAACGACATCACCTTCGACACGGCCCTGCGGGGTCGGGGTCGGCGTTGGGGTGCCCGACGGGTTCGGGTCGTCGTTGAATATCACGCCGATGCCGTCCGATTTGACGAGGATGATGTTCGCTCCGCCGGTGACGGTCAAATTTGTCAGTTTAACGAAGAACGATTCGTTCGGCTCGAACACGGTATCGCCGATGACCGGCACGGTTATACGCTGTAGATTCTCGGTATCGGCGTTAAAGGTCAGACTGCCTGATACCGCCTGATAATCGCTGCCCGCCGTCGCGGTGATGTCTACTGTCGAGTAATCAAGCCGAACCTGCGACCCCAAAGGCGGCTCCGAAGAGATCGCGACCTCGAACACAAACCCTGTCACGCCTGAATTCCCCTCGCTCCCCGTCATATCCGTGATAGAGATCGTCCGCACCACAGGCGTCGGAGTTGCCGTCGGCGTTGGATTTGGCGTCGGCGTCGGCGTCGGCGTCGGAGTTGGAGTTGGAGTTGGAGTTGGCGTCGGCGTCGGCGTCGGCGTTGGTGTCGGCGTCGGCGTAGCCGTCGGCGTCGGCGTCGGAGTTGGAGTTGGAGTCGGTGTTGGCGTCGGTGTCGGCGTAGGCGTCGGCGTCGGCGTCGGCGTCGGCGTCGGAGTAACCGTTGGCGTCGGCGTCGGCGTCGGCGTCGGAGTAACCGTTGGCGTCGGGGTCGGAGCAATTCCGGTTTGCCCCTCGAATGCACCAATGTCAGAGCCATTGCCTCCGGAGTCATTTGAGATCGCCGGATCGTCAAAGGGACGGACGAGGCCGCGTTGGTCGGTTATGATCGCGAGCGAAGAGATCGGGTCAACCGCCGCCGCACCTTTGTCGATCGCCGGGCTGCCCGTGAGCAGTGCCATCGTCTGGGTCGACCCACCATTGTTTGCCAGCGGCCCAAGCAGCGGATTGATCGGCGAACCATTCGTCCCGATCTGGTCGGCGGTTCCGGGCGACGGCGTGATCGTCGCGTCTCTGCTATTGCCGATCAGGTTCCAGCCTTGTGAGGTGAGGATGTTAATAAAGTCTGGGCCGAGGCCAGTCGGAGATACGGTGTTACCAGCAATTATAGTGTTCTTTGCATTCACGGTGCTGTTGGCCATGAAATTGTTAACGCCCCCTCCCTCGCCCGTGCCGAGACCGCCGCCAACGCAGCTGCCGCCATTATCTAAATTATTTCCACCCACGGCCGAATTTCCACTGATAGTGCTGTACGTGAGAGTCAATTGGCCGCTATTGAGAATACCGCCACCCGAGCTTTGAATGCTGCAACCAGCGCCGCCTACGCCCGTGTAATTAGGACCTAAGGCTGAATTGCCAACGATCGTGCTGTTTGTAAAATTTGTCGTACCACCGTTCGATATTCCGCCACCAGATCCACCAGACGCGATCCACAAAGTTGCGCTGGTACCCAATATGAAGTTGCCGCCACCAGCGGAATTGCCGGCTAACGTGCTTTTTACAACATTCACGATGCCGGGGCTGATATTGGAAATTCCACCGCCAGAAGCTCCTATTGAGAATGCAGTGCCTCCCCCTCCACCCGGGCCAGGGGGCGTACGAGTATCGCCCTTTGAGGCCGAGTTGCCCGAGAAAGTGCTGCTTGTGATATTTATGGTCCCACCGTTATTGAGAATTCCACCGCCAGATGCACCTCCTCCCAACGCCTTATTGAGATTGTTGACAGTTGTTGACGCTGTGCCACCGCGGGCTGAGTTGTTTAATACTGTGCAGTTTATCAAGTTCACGGTTCCTGTTGTCTGGTTGTAGACACCGCCGCCGTTGCCCTCACCACCGAAAACATTAACGACGCCGATGTCGGGATTATTGTTTCCCCCCGTGGCCGAGTTGCCAGAGAGGGTGCTGTTTGTAATCGTCACCGTCCCGGTGCTTCGGTTATAAATGCCCCCACCGTTACCGATGCCGCCATTCGCGCCACTCCCGCTCGCCTGACCATCGCCGCCAATCGCCGCATTACCAGAAAGGATACTGTCGGTAATGCTGAGTGTACCCGCACTGTCGTTGAGAATCCCACCACCGAAGCCATTCGCCCCAAGGGCCATTGCATCGGCTCCGCGATGCCGGCCATTCGCGATGGTCAGGCCGGAGATGGTGACGTTTAGGTTGCCGGTTCCGATGTTGAATATGCGCGATGCGTTGTTGCCGCTTACTATGAGAACGCTCGAGCCCGGGCCAGTAATTGTCACACTATCGGTGATCGAGAGTTCGCCCGTTGTCAGCGTAATCGTCCCGGTCACACCGCCCGCGAAAGTGATCGTCTGTTCACCAGCCGTCGAGTTAGAACAAATAACTGCCGAGCGCAAACTGCCCGTTCCGCTGTCACTCGTATTCGTTACAACAAATCCACATGCCGGTGGCGTTGGAGTAGGCGTCGGAGTAGGCGTCGGGGTTGGTGTCGGGATCAGACTGAGCCCACCCCATGTGGGTATTAGATCGGAACCCGGATCGGTCGTGAGCCTGACCTGGTTGGAGCCATCGAGATTCATCACGAAGAGATCCTGGTTGCTGTTACGGAATGTCGAAAAGACTATCCTATCGCCCTCCGGGCTGAATGATGGCCCCTGGTCGGACGCCGCATTATTCGAAACATTCGTCTGGTTTGAACCGTCTGTGTTCATTATGAAGATCTCGTACGTGAAATTTGGGCCCGCACGGTCCGAGGTGAAAGCGATCTTGCTGCCGTCCGGGCTGAAATCGGGTTCGAAATCGATCCTGGCATCGTTCGTGAGGCGAACCTGATTTGTTCCATCGGCATTCATCGAGTAGATCTCCGAATTGCCGTCGCGCTGCGACGTGAAGACGATCTTCGTTCCGTCCGGACTGAATGACGGATCGCCGTCTCCTGCCGCGTTATTGGTCAGCCTCAACAGGTTCGTCCCGTCGGGATTCATCGTGTAGATCTCGTCATTTCCATCCCGGCGGGTGCAGAACACGATCTTACTGCGATCGCCGTTGAAAGACGGCGCATTGTCGTTCTGCGCATCATTCGTGAGCCGGACAGTGCCGGATCCATCGGCATTCATCGAATAGATCTCATTATTTCCGTCTCGATTGGAAAGAAAAGCGATCTTCGCCCCATCCCGGCTGAACGCGGGCTGCGAATCGAAGAAGCTATTGTTCGTCAAACGAGCTTCGTTGCTGCCGTTGGGATCGACCGAATATATCTCGACGTTGTTTGTGTTAGCGTCGATCGATCGCACGAACGCAATGCGTTGAGCCCCGGGCACAGGTGTCGGTGTTGGTGTTGGTGTTGGCGTCGGCGTTGGTGTTGGCGTCGGCGTCGGTGTTGGTGTCGGTGTCGGCGTCACTGCACCGTCACAAACCGTTCGATAAAGGTGATCTTGAATGACTGCGTTACCGGCTGGGTTTACGCCGCCGGTACTCCAGATCTCGCCACCCGAACGTCCGGTGCTAAAGAAGCCCGCCTGATTTGCCTGGCGCGGGGATGGTAGATTCGAAGGCGAAGCAACCCACGTTCCGGCGGGCCAGGCGCTGGTCTCAAGTTCGTCCACCTTATCCGATGGATTAAACCCGACGCCCGAAAGATCACCACCGATCGCTACAAGCCTCGTTCCAACGGCCGCCAGCGCAAAATCAGCCCGTTGGGGCGTAAACGCCGGGCCCGTACTCCAGGTGTTCGTGGCCATATCGAGCCTCATGCTGACGGACGAGTTTACCGATGTAGCCGTGAAACCACCGATCAAATAAAGGTATTGACCAATTTGAGTATAACCGCCAAGACGATACGGAGATGGAGCGGCCGGTCCAGAGCTCCACGAGTTGCCGGCGATATTATAGATCGAGACCACATTTGTAGGGTCACCCGGAGTCATGCCTAAGTCGCCCCCTACAAAGTAAACACTGCCATTGTATGCCCCGGCGGCTGAACCGGAACTAGTATAGCCGGGCCTGTTCGAGGGCGAACTCCACGTATCAGTCAATACATCGTAAACACGTAAGAAAGTACTTGCATTCCCCCCCACTGCTCCGTCCGCAACGTAGATTTTGTTGTTGTAGAAGGCCGCAGGCATACCAGACGTGGCGACCGGGTAATTGGCGAGAGACGTCCACACGTTCGTCGATGCGTTATACCGCCGAACGGCGTTTGTCTGAGCAATTGGGTTGGTATAACCCGCGATCACATACATGTCCTCCCCGTTCTGGGCAAAGGCGTATTGCCCAACCGCGGCCGGTGATTGGGCCGCAGCATTCCATGAGACAGGCGAACAGGCCGGGGTTGGAGTCGGTGTCGTCATTGTACAAGTGCCGAGACGCACCGAGACGTTACTTCCACTATTGTTCGCCGTCACAAAATCCGCTTTACTGTCTCCATTGAAATCCCCGACAGCTATCCACCTGGGATCCGTTCCTACTGCCACTTCAGGTGAAGGCGGTGAGGTAAAGCCTCCCGCACCGTTACCCAAGCGAAACGACACAGTGCTTCCACCATTGTTGGCAGTAACAAAGTCTTGTTTGCCGTCGTTATTGAAATCTGCGATCGCCACTGAGCGAGGATTAGAGTCAACAGATATTTCAGGCACGGCAGGCGACGTAAATGCTCCCGCTCCGCTTCCCAAACGGATCGAGATCGTGTCACCGCTGCCATTCACCACAGCCAGATCCGGATTCGAGTCGCCGTTGAATTCACCGACAGCAACGAATGATGTGAATGAGCCGACCGTGATTTCCGGTATGGCCGGCGAAGTGAATCCACCGGTACCGTTCCCCAAACGGATCGAGACCGTGCCCGAGGTTCGATTTGTGGCAACGAAATCCAGATTGCTGTCGCCGTTAAAGTTTCCCACTGCGACCGATGAAGGTGCGGTTCCAACTGTGATCTCCGGAACCGCCGGCGATGTAAAACCTCCCGCCCCGTCCCCAAGACGGATCGAGACGTTGTTGGAACTTAGGTTGGCCGTGGCGAAATCCAGTTTCAGGTCGCCGTTGAAATCGCCTACAGCTATCGAAAATGGGGTGCTGGTGCCACTGGAACCGACCGGAACATTAGGAACCGCCGTAAACCCGCCTGCACCGTTCCCTAGCCGGATCGAGACGTTATCCGGACCTGCACTAGCATTGGCCGTAACAAAATCCAGATTGCTATCGCCATTAAAATCTCCGGTTGCGATCGCTTGGGGAACACCAGAGATCGTTACTTCCGGAACGGCGGGCGAGGTAAATCCACCGGCTCCGTCACCCAAGCGGATCGAAACATTTCCGCCCGTGTTGGTAGCCGCGAAATCCTGTTTTAGGTCTCCATTAAAATCTCCGACGGCAACGGCTAACGGCTGGGCTCCAACCCCAACTTCAGGCACCGCCGGTGAAGTAAATCCAGGCGTTCCAGCACATGCTACTATTGGCATCGCCGCAGCAGCTACCAATTCCGAAGGAGTTTCTGTCTGCTCCGTCATCGTACTCTCAGCGTAAGCAAAACGCATTGAGAAGAACTGTTGCGCCGCAATGGCGATCGAAAACACGAAAAGCGTTACTATAGCTATTCTGATACGAGTCGATTGACGTGACATGATGGTCTCCTTTTGTTCCCCCGAGCAGGCAGATTTTTCCTTTCAACCTATAGGGCGGAAAATCAGAGCAAAAGCGCCAACCGGCGGCGGAAAAAATTTTTGTTTTCTCCGGGATGTTCGTATAATGAGAGCCAAATATTGAATGCCCGCGATGAAGACGACCGACGAAGTAACAAAATTACTAAATGAGTTTGGGGCTGGCAACGAATCATCGCCGGACAAACTCCTCGCCATCGTCTACGATGACCTTCGACGCCTGGCTGGTTCTTATATGCAAAACGAGCGCGGCGATCATACACTGCAGGCGACTGCTCTCGTGCATGAGGCATACATGCGGTTAGTAGATTGGAAGAATGTCTCGTGGCAGAGCCGAGCCCAGTTTTTCTCGGTCGCGGCCGGGGTGATGCGCAAGGTTTTGATCGATCATGCCCGCGCTCGCCGGGCAAATAAGCGAGCTGGGCATAAGCTGGTATTGGATGATGCGATCAGCATACCGGAACAGCGGCCGATCGATCTTATCGCCCTCGACGAAGCCTTGCAAAGCCTGGAAAAGATCGATCCGCGGCAGGCGAAGATCGTCGAAATGCGTTTTTTCGGAGGCCTTTCTATCGAAGAAACCGCCTATATTCTAAAGGTCAGCGAATCAACCGTCAGGCGCGACTGGACATTTGCAAAAGCCTGGTTCCAGCGAGAACTCAAGTCGTGACGAACGATAATGTGTTTGAGTGAAACAACCGGATTGGGAAAATATTAAGGACATTTTTTCGGAAACGCTCGAGATCGCTCCGCAGGAGCGTGACGGGTTTTTGCGGGAACGCTGTAACGGCGATGAAGCTCTTTACCGTGAGGTGCGTTCGCTGCTCGATGCATCCGACGAGCCTGAAAATCTCATCGAAGAAAACTCGATCGACCTCGCCTCGAAGATCCTGGACACGGAATCCGATTATTCCGAGCGGCACTTCGGTAACTACCGGATCATCCGCGAGATAGGCAGCGGTGGAATGGGCACGGTGTTTCTTGCCGAGCGGGATGACGGCGAGTTTTCGATGCAGGTTGCACTGAAGATCGTCCGACAATCGATCGCGGGTTCTGAGGTCATTAACCGGTTCAGGCAGGAACGTCAGATCCTCGCGGGACTACACCACCCCAATATCGCCGTTATGCATGACGGCGGGCTAAGCGACAAGGGCGAACCGTTTCTCGCGATGGAGTATGTCGATGGCGACGAATTTATCGAATACTGCGAAAATAACGATCTGACCATCCCCGAAAAATTGAGACTTTTCCTAAAGATCTGCTCCGCCGTCGCGTACGCTCACCGCAATTTGGTCGTTCACCGCGATATCAAACCGTCAAACATCATTCTGACATCTGAAGGTGAGCCGAAGCTTCTGGATTTTGGCCTGGCAAAGATCTTTCATGAAGACCAAAAACAGACACAAACGGCCCTCCGCGCCTTTACTCCCGCGTACGCCTCACCGGAACAGATCATTGGCGGAAAAGTGTCGACAGCGTCGGATCAATACTCGCTTGGAGTAGTGCTTTTCGAGTTGCTGACCGGCTCGAAGCCGTTCGATTTTGAAGGGAAAACCGTCGACGAGATATTGCTGTCGCTCCAGTCTAGCGAGGCTCGCTCGCCTTCATCTGTAATTTCAAGATCTAACGGCCATGTGAAAAACCGCCTCTCTCGCGATCTCGACAACATTACCCTAAAGGCTCTCCGCAAGGAACCCGAACGACGTTATGGATCGGTCGAGGCATTAGCAGAAGACATCGAGCGCTATCTCGACGGGCGTCCCGTAACGGCCCGCCCAAACACATTTGCATACCTTGCGTCGAGGTTCGTCAGAAGGAATAAAACGACGGTCATTGCGGCGGTATTTGTCGTTTTAGCCGTTTTTACAGGACTTGGCATCGCTCTGTGGCAGGCAGCCATCGCCCGAGCCGAACGTGACCGGGCCGAGCGACGCTTTCAGGAGGTACGCCAGTTATCAACGTCGCTGCTATTCGAGATAGCTCCAAAGATCGAGCGGCTTTCGGGTTCAATTGATGCTCGTGAAACACTGGTCCTCCGCGCCCTCGATTATCTTGATAAACTTGCGGCCGAAAGCCGAAATGACGAAAGCCTCGAGAGCGAACTTGCGAGAGCGTATCAAAAAGTCGGTGACCTACAGGGAAATCCGAGCAAGCCAAATCTTAGTAACTTTGCTGGAGCAATTGAAAGCTACTTGAAATCAAAGGCGATCATCGATGCTCTCCCGCCCACAGCCGAGCATCGTTTGATGCTCGCGTCAACAATGAAAGAACTGGCACGCATCCGCTTCGCTCAGGGTGAGTTTCAAAAGTCAGCCGAAGATTCGCAAACCGCCCTCAATGTGTTCAAAACTCTGGCAGATGAAACACCCGGGGATCTTGCGGTCAAAAAGTCCTATGTCGAAGCCCAGATCGATGACGCCCATCGCTTGGCGATCAATAACCAGTACGATCTGGCGATCCCGAGATATCGTACGGCACTTATAGAACTCGATCAACTCGACCCGGCCGACGGCGATGTTCAAAGGCTGACCGCTATGGTAACGGCTTATCTCGCCAATGCACTATCCTGGGATGGTCAACAGTTAGAGGCAGAGGCTGAAAACGCAAAAGCGGTTGGGGCAGCGGAGAT
Organism: Acidobacteriota bacterium; assembly: GCA_016703965.1. NCBI lineage: Bacteria > Pseudomonadati > Acidobacteriota > Acidobacteriota bacterium. Next base: position 531,330 of record JADJBB010000002.1, on the reverse strand, counting down.
ACTTCGCTCAAGATATCCCTCAAACCCCAACATCCAGAAAACCGTTTTTTTAGTGTACTCTTTGGCCGGCAGCAATTTTGAGAGCATCAAGAACGACGTGTCCCTCAAGTATGCTAAGACTGCTCTGGAAATCGCTCGTACCTCCGTCGAGATCGACCCTTCCGATACGCAGGCGCGGCAAAATCTTGGCCGGGCCCTGTCGCGATACGGAGTGACCCTGGCCCTCGTTAAAAGAGCATCCGAAGCAGTCAATTATCTTCGCCAGGCAGAGGAGACCATACTAGAGCTGATCGGCCGAGAACCCAGGAATACCGTATATCAGGATGATCTGGCAACGCTTTACACGCGATTGGGAGACCTGGAGAAGACTCGAGATGACCTGCCGGCCGCTCTCGCTGCATACACGCGGTCAGCCGATATCTTCGGCAAAATGGCGACAAGCGATCAAGCAAACCTGGTCGCCCTGCGAGACTGGGCACAAGCGATGAAAAGTGTCGGCGTCACGGAGGCAAAGCTTGGACAAAATGAGCATGCCAAGCGAAGTCTGGCTGCTGCAATAGAAGCGGTCGCCAGGCTAAAGAGCCAGAACGCACTCGGAAAATGGGATGAAAAGATCTTCAGCGAAATGCAGCCGATCCTGGACAAATTGAGCAGGGAAAGGAGTTCGCATTAATTTAACGGATAAGCCTGTTTGAGGAAGCCGCAAAACAACGTAAAATCAATAGAAGATGGAAATCGAAATAGTCATAGCAGTGATTATTTTGCTCGCTTTGGTTCTTCTCGCGACCGTGGACATGGCATTCTCGCGCCTTTCTGATGTCAGCCTCCGCCGGCTCGCCTCCGATGTCGAAGAAAACGATAACAGAACCTCTGAGATGCTGCGGGAAATGCTGGAAAACCGGCCGCGCTATCGATTCGCACTTTCCGCGACCATCCAGATATTGCTTATCGTTTATTCCGTGATCCTGACTCTGCTTTTGCTGAGGTTTGTCGATGACCGGACCCGCCTTTTGCTTGCCGCTTTGGTGATCGGGTTAGGCTCAACCGTGGTCTTTCGACAGATAGTTCCCCGCATCGTTGTCGCGAGCAATCCTGACAAGCGGCTGCTCTTTTTTCTACCGATCGTTGGGCCGCTCTTTTCGCTGGTTTCCAAGCTCGCGGCACCGTTCGATGCCAGGATGACCGCAAAGGAACGCCTGAAAATGGAACTTACGGCAGCTCCCGACTCCTCAGACGACAGGACAGAGGACAGTGCGGATGATTTCCAGGCCCTAATGGAAGTTGGCGAAGCCGAAGGGATCATCGAAGAAAAGGAACGCGAGATGATCGAGACGCTGGTCGAATTCTCGGACACCCGAGTAGGCGAGATAATGACGCCACGCACTGAAATATGCGCTCTGCCGGTCAAATCAACGGTTAAGGATGCGCGGGACCTGATCGTTGAGGAAAAGTATTCGCGTCTGCCGGTTTATCGCGACAGCATCGACAATATCGAGGGCATGATCTACGTCCGCGATCTGATGCAGGCGTGGGCGGAGGGAAAGGAAGATAAACCGGTCAGCACGATCCTACGCGACGCTTTCTTTATCCCGGAAACAAAAACGGCGTCAGAACTTCTTAAAGACATGCAGCTCAATCATGTGCAGGTCGCCATCGTTATCGACGAATATGGCGGCGTCGCCGGATTGATCACCGTCGAAGACATTCTCGAAGAGATCGTCGGCGAGATCGAAGACGAAGACACCGAGCAGGAAGAGATCATCGAGATCGTCGAAGGCGAAGATGGCTATTGGGACGTTATCGGTTCTACCGAGATCTTCAAGATCGAACGCATCTTCGACGCCGATCTCGAGGACGAAGATTACACCACCATCGCCGGTATGGTAACGAGCGAGGCCGGTTATGTCCCCAAAGAAGGCGAAAAACTTGAGCTTCGCGGGCTGGCGGTTGAGATACTGCGAGCCGACGAGAAAAGGATCCATTTGCTCCGGTTGCGTCGAGCCGAACCCGAAAGTGAAGAGCAGGCAGAATCGGAGGATTAAATCTCTCGTAGATCATTTGCTACAATCGCAGTAACGAAATTTTCATTGGAGGCTTTAATATGTCGATCAGATTAGGGGACACAGCGCCCGATTTTTCAGCAGAAACAACCCAGGGACAGATCAATTTCCACGAATGGCTCGGCGATAGCTGGGGCGTTCTGTTTTCGCATCCTAAGGATTACACGCCGGTTTGCACCACCGAACTCGGCATGGCTGCGAAGCTCAAGCCGGAATTCGACAAACGCAACGTCAAGGTCATTGGCCTGAGCGTCGATCCGCTCGATTCGCACGTTGGCTGGGAAAAAGACATCGAGGAAACACAGGGAACGGCCGTCAATTTCCCAATGATCGCCGACAGCGACCGAAAGGTCTCTGACCTTTACGAAATGATCCACCCGAACGCGAATGATACCTTCACTGTTCGCTCCGTCTTCGTCATCGGGCCGGACAAAAGGTCAAACTAACACTGACGTATCCGGCAAGCACCGGCCGCAATTTTGACGAGATTTTGCGTGTGATCGATTCGCTCCAGCTCACTGCAAAATACAGCGTCGCGACACCCGTAAACTGGAAGGATGGTGACGATTGCATTATCGTTCCGTCGATTTCGAACGAAGACGCGAAGGCCAAATTCCCTGCCGGCTGGAACGAGATCAAACCATATCTCCGCGTAACGCCGCAGCCAAATAAGGCTTAGGTATTGAGGTGTTTTTATGGCGATGTCTGAAAAACAGGCTACTGAGTGGGAGCAAAAGATTAGGCACGGAAAGGCCGTGTTCATCGTTCAAAAAGCTCTGATCTTCTTTGTTCTTTTCACGGGGGCGAAGGTGCTCGTAGAGTATGTATTCGAACGACGCCCTCCAATTTTTTATGGTTCAGCATAGTGTTTACTTTGTTCCTGAGCATCCTTATGGGATCTGTAGCATGGTGGTCTGGTAATGGCCAATACCAAAGCTATTTGCTCGAACAAAAGATCAAAAAGGGCTTGTAGGAATAACCATCTTGATGAAGAAAATGTCCAGAAAGCAGTTTCTCCGTTGGGAAAAGCTGCGGATGAAAGGAAAAAACCATGTCGTGCTTAGGTCGGCAGTTATTTCCGCCGTTTTCTTTTTCGTATTGCTGAATCTGGCGAGTTGGTTGTGGTACGGCTTCTCGCTGCCATCCACATTTCTATTGGCCTATCCGGCATTAGGGCTCGCGGTGGGAACATTGTACTGGTGGCTGAATGAGGAGCGATTCGAAGAATTTCTTTTCGAAAAAAAGGCCCGGGCGGTATCGAAACGTTAGTTGATTTGCGATGAAATTTCTTGCTGAAACAGACGGGAACAAATATGAGATCGATATCGTGCGCGATGGCGAACGCGTCGTCGCGAGCATCGACGGAAGGCAGTACGAACTAGAAGCCTCAGAGCCCGAATCCGGTGTTTTTCTCTTCAAAAAAAGACGGTCAAATATTCGAGGCTTCTGTTTCTCGTAAGGCAAAGTCAGACGATACGAATTTGGTGCGGGTAAAGTCAGGGGTTCACGAGATCCGCATTATCGATCCCAAACGGCTCCGTGGAACCGCCGGCAATGATACTGACGCCTCAGGGAAAGCTGAGATCAAGACCGCAATGCCCGGCAAGGTCGTCAGGGTACTGGTTGCCCAGGGCGATACCGTTCAAAAGGGTGACGGCGTGGTCGTCGTCGAGGCGATGAAGATGCAGAATGAAATGAAATCTCCCAAAGACGGTGTGATCGCCGCGATCAAGGCCGCCGAGGGCGACACGGTCGGGGCGGGAGACGTCCTCGTCGTCATCGAGTAGCTTACGAAACCTTCGTCCTGTTCGCGTTTATCGGCAGACTGGTCAGCGGCCAATTTCCACGGTCGATCTCAGCCTTAAAACATTTGGTGCGATAGGTCGTGCTGCGAACTGCTTCACGTGAATGGTTGGCAAGCCATTCGTGGCGGGCGTTAACATAAGCGGTCGTCCATTCTATTTCATTTCCGCCGTTTGCCGGGACAGTTTCGGGAAACATATTGCGGATCACCGACAAAATGCTGCCGCTCTGGATAAACGAATCGTAGATGACCAATGCCGAAAGCGGCAAAATAAAACCTCTGTCGCTCGCCCATTTTATCGCCGGTTTGTAATAAACCTCATCGAAAAACACATCCTGAACTGTCCGCATGACCGGGTCTTCGTTACCAGCTTTTTTGAGCAGGGTTTTGAAGGTATCATCGTCCGTCAACGGCGTAACGCCAACCTTGTCGACAAAGGGTTTTAGCTTTTTGCTGTATATTCCGCTCGCCGCTGCGTAATTTTTCACGAGCTTGGCAAGGTTGCCGTATTCAGTGGTCTGAGACCGTCCGTACGTGATCTGCCTGATGTCATTCGGCCCGTCGTTAAAGATCGCGATCACACTATAATTCCCGTCCGGCTTGCCGGATTCGAATACGTTTATCACCTTTGTGATCAGTGTCTTGTGCTTGGATGAAAGGTTCATTCGAGATCCCCCAAATTTCGATTGACTTTACTTCGTCGCTTTCGGTTTTTGTGCCTTCGGCAGACTTAGTAGATTTGCGAACAACCGATACGCTCCACTGACGCCATTCGGCAATTGGCGAAAGAAAGAATAGCTGCAATACGTCCAAGTTCCCTTCCCTAACTGCGCGACAACGAGTCCGCCCTTATTCTCCGCCTCGCCGGCATCATGCGATTCTAGAAGCGGCGTGAACTGCGCGTCAAAGGTCACCAGGTTATAAGCATTCCGCTCTTGAACCCAGCCGCTGAAATCCGCGTCAGTGATCTTGTTCGGCGTATTGAATACCGGATGTGCGGGCTCGAGAATATTCACTTTGGCGTTTTCGTCTACGACGCGTGCAATGCTACCTGCAGCCGTTCTTTGAGTATCCGCGACCGTCACCGGAAATGGAGCAAGTGCCGTCCAATTACCGCGTTGGTATTGCACAATGACGTTGCCGCCGTTCTTTGCGTACTCGAGCAGTCGACCGTTATTCGCAACCAGATCAGGCCGCGTTTCCGACGCCCTAATGCCGACCACGATCGTGTCAAACTTCGATAGATCGCCCGACGCGACATCTTTTTCCTCAAGCATCGTGACCGCGAGTCCAATTTGCCTGATCGCCTCAGGCACCTCGTCACCGCTGCCCATAATATAGCCGACCTTGACGGGTGACACCTTTAGATCGAGAACCTCAACCTTTGTCTCGGCACGCGTGTAATAACGGTGCGTCTGAATGTGCGGATAAGCTATCGTCGTCATTGTCTGCTCGGCAGTAACGTTGCCGGACGAAGCGTTCGGAGAGATGTAATAGGTACCGAGCTGCGTTCTTGCAGGAATGCTCATATGGACGCTCAAAGTCGAATTCTCACCTTTGGTTTTGAGCATAAAGCCGCTTGAATTTTGCTTAATATCCCATTTTGGCAGCTTTTCGACACTCAAAGCCGTGACGCCTGAAATCGGCTTTACCGAGTTGCTTGTTACGTTGATTGCCAACGTTCGCGTCTGCGGTTTTTCACTCTGCGGGATGACAATTAATCTTTGATCGACGCTTAGCGATAGGGCTGGAACTACATTGATCTCACGCCGTATTTCGCCCCGCGACGGATCTGCAAAGCGGTACTGCACCGGCTGTTCGAGCACGATCTCGATCCCACCCACGCTGAATGTCGCTTGTGCGGACAGGAGTTGGGGCTGAAACGGCAGGTTCTGTGTATCATCCTGAGGCCAACGAAACAGATCGCCATCACGCGGTTCGATAAGCCAATATGGCTGGGTGATCACCGCATTTTTTGCGACAGTCACTGCGTAATACTCTGCTTGGTTCGCGACATCGCGACCAGCAAATCCAGGATTTGCGGCCGTTGGTGCAACAGTCTTCGCGGCATTCCAGCCGCTCGGAACCTTCAGCGAGATCTGCTTGACGCTGACCGTCTGATCTTTTGGAAAATAAACGTTAATGTTCGCAAGCAGATCGTCACCCGGAACCACCGTTTCCTTGTCAGATAAAGCGTCGAGCGTTATGCCATAACTCGATGCTATTGCCGCCGAAAATTCAGCTTCCTTACGGGCGAGGATCGAGTCAATGGCACGACTGCTCGCCTCGGAGCTGTTCGAGAGCTTGGCTCTCGCATCTCTGGTCGATCGTAGCCCAGTTTGAAGCGCCGGCGACATCGCTCGGATCTCGACCGGACGAAATTCTTTCAGTGCCGTTTCAGCGGATCTCTTGATCGATTCGAGATCTGCCGCGAGCCCCGGAAAAGAGTTCCCCGCAACCGCTGACAAGCCCGTGACCGTCGTATCGAGACCATCAAAAATGCTCGTTTCCTTCTCGACCTTCGCGACTTTACTGTCTACCAAATTTAAGCCCGAGAATCTTTCTCCCCGTACCTCGATCCGGCCCTCACCCTGCGACCTGTGCTGGCTGCGGCCTTCGATCGCGATCTCTGAGTACGATCTCCCAAGCATCGTGTCGAACTGCCCCGTATTCACCCGCAAACTCGGTGTTCCGCCGATACCGCTGTAAAATTTTTGCACTTGCCAAGGCGTTCCTGACTGCGTGCACTGAGCCGGATCCGCCGCCGCTTTCACAGCCAGAGGCGTAATATAGCCGGCGTACTGATGCTGGCCGTGACCATCCGAAGGTGTGCCCGAAAACCGTGATAAAACGACCATCGGCCTGAAGCCGCGGATCCCGCGAACGACGTCGCAGAGAACGATCTTCTCATCCCATTTCTGCTTCGCCTCCGCCAGCGATTTTGAAAAGCCATAGTCGAATGCCCGGGCAAAATACTGCTCCGCACCGTCCAAACGGCGTGCCTGCAGTAGCTCTTCGGTGCGGATGACACCGAGCGATTCGAACAGTTCCGGCCCGATGATGTTCTGCCCTCCGTCACCGCGGGTCAGGCTCAGGTAAGATGTTCTCGCGTTCTCACCGCGTGCGAGAAAGGCCAGCAGCGACGAATCTTCATCATCAGGATGTGCTCCGACCATCATCACGCTCGCCGTTGTATTCAGCTTTCTAAGCAAACGGCCAATTCCCAACGCACCGTAATCATTTACCGGCCTAACCTGCGCTGACGTCGTGAGCGGGAGTGCTGAATGCAAAAGCAAACTACCCGCAAACAAAATAACTGTTAAGGCTCTTGATCTCGTCAGTCTCATAAACTCTGTGTATCTGCGTCTCCGCGTTCTGGTTCATCTCCGACCGTCAAGCTGATCAGGAAACCGGCCAAAACCGTAACCAGACAGCCGATCACGTTGAACCAAAGAAATTCAATGTCGGTAAAAATACTCGCCGTCCAAACCGAAGTGATTCCAAACAACAACCCAAAAAATGCTCCGCGTGCCCGAGCCCTTTTTACCACAAATGCCAGCACAAACACCCCAAGCAGCGAGCCGTAAAAGAACGAGCCAAATTTGTTGACGACCTCGATCAGCGAACCCAGATTTGTCGCAAAGATCGCAACGATACACGCAAAGATTCCCCAGATAAACGTAGTCGCCCGGCCGACGGCTACATAGTGCGCGTCGGTAGCGTCGGGCTTATAAAGACGCCTGTAGAAATCGATGGTCGTCGCCGTCGCCAGAGCGTTGAGTTCCGCCGCGATGGATGACATCGCCGCCGCAAATATCGCGGCGATCAACAGCCCGATCACGCCCATCGGCATATTTTCCAGCACGAATGTCGGGAAGACGTAGTTGATGTCGTTAAAGCCAGGATTACTGGTCGATCGGACGAATGCAACAGCCTCCTTGCGGCTCTCGTTGAACTTTTTATCCGCTTCGATGTAGTTCTGGCGTAACTGCCCATCTTCGGGTTCAAATTTCAAAGCAGCTTCGCGACGTTCGGCATGAGCCGCGGCATATTTACTCTGTATCTGCCGGAATTCTTCTGTCTGGGCCGCTTTGTCGACCTCCGCCGGGTTAAAAACGATCGGCGGTGCCGTGAACTGATAAAACACAAAGACCATGATGCCGATCAGCAGGATCCCGAACTGCATCGGGATCTTCAAAAAAGCGCTCATCAATAGCGAAGTGCGGCCTTCGTCAACCGACTTTGCCGTGAGGAACCGCTGCACCTGGCTCTGATCGCAGCCGAAATAGCCGAGCATGAGGAATAGGCCACCGATCAATCCCGACCAGATGGTGTATTTTTCCTTCAGGTCGAAAGTGGTATCGACCATATTCAGTTTGCCCAGACTGCCCGCCAAATGGAGTCCGTCACCGAGCGTCACACCGGCCGGAAAGCTCCACAGGATCACCAGAAAACAGACGCTCAGCCCAAAACCGATGATCACCATCTGCTTCACGTCCGTCCACGTGACCGCCTGAACGCCGCCAAACACGGTGTATATCGTTGTCGAGAGCCCGATCGCGAAGATCGTGGCTATCAGATTCCAGCCGAAAACGATCGAGAGAACTATCGATGGCGCTGAGATGATCGTACCAACGCCAAGTCCGCGTGAGATGAGAAAAAAGAAGCTCGTAAGCGTGCGAACCTTTACATCGAAGCGCTTTTCAAGGTACTCGTAGGCCGTAAAAACATTGGCCCGGTGAAAGAACGGTACGACCGTCACGCAAAGAATGATCATCGCAAACGGCAGTCCGTAGTAGAACTGAATGAATCGCATCCCATCGCTATAGGCCTGGCCCGTAGTCCCAACGAGGGTGATCGCCGAAAGCTGCGTCGCCATTACTGACAGCCCGACAGCCCACCACGGCAGGCCGCGATCGGCTAGGAAATACCCTTCCTTACTGCCGCTGTGCTTCGTCATTCGGATACCATCCCAAACGACGTAAATAAGGTACGCGACGACGATTGCCCAATCGAGTGATCTCATCTGAAATATTTACCAAATGCCCAAAGAGCCGTGACCACAACAAAGGCCGAGACCACAACTCCCGCGTAAACCCTGTTCCAAAACGCATCGGGCCGCTCCGGTATTTGTTTCTTTTCGTTTTCCATCTAGGTTCGGTGAAACGCCCGCTCAATGTCCTTCATCGAAAGCCGCAAAATAACCGGTCGTCCGTGCGGACAGGTGGTCGGCGACGTCGTGACGAGCAAACGGTCGATCATCCAGCGCATCTTCTCGGGCGTGAGCTTCATGTTGATCTTGACCGCCGCCTTGCAGGCCAGGCTGGCAGCGATGTAATCCCGCAAGGTCTTTTTCGCACCGCCTTTTTTCTCGTGCTCGACAGTGTCCAGGATCTCCGAAAACAGATTTCTCGCCTCCGCCGGCTGCAGATCGGTCGGAATGCTCTTGATCGCCACCGTTCGACCCGAAAGGCGCATCAGTCCGAATCCGAGCGATTCCAGATCGTCCTCGATCAACTGAAAGGCCTCGGATTGAGCCGGCGAAAGGTCGATCGTTTCAGGCAAAAGCAGATTTTGCGACTCGATCTGCCGGTCCGTCTCGCTCTTCCGGAACTTGTCGAAAAGGATCCGCTCGTGAGCCACGTGCTGGTCGATCAGCAGCAGGCCTTCGTCATCCACTGCGATAATAAAGCTGTCATGAAGCTGTCCGATCGGCTGGATCTTCGAACCGGAAACGGCGTCGATCTCGATCGATCTAGCGACCTTTATTCCTGAATCCACCGGCGGCAAAACCGCATAGCCCGCTGGCGGCAACCGCTCTTCGGGAACCGAAATGCCCTCGGCCACGAAGAATCCGGCCGCTTCTAAAGACGGATCTTCGACAACCAGCGGATGATAAACATCGCCTCGCTCGAGCTGCGGATTCGCGGAGGCGACGCGAACAAGCGGCTCGGGCTCACGTGCCTGTTCAGTATCTTTCGGCTTGAATTCAAGCGTGTTGTCAATAAATTCGATCCGGCTTTGCTCAGGCGGCTGAACATGTACCGGCGGAGCATAGACTGGCTGAGTTTCGGGTTCAAGATCACGCTCGGGCCTAAGTTCCCCCACGATCCCGGCGTTCGCGAGAGCGGCACGAATGGCCTCGGCGATCACATCTTTTACAGCTTCTCCGCGGCGAAAACGCACCTCGGTTTTCGCCGGATGGACGTTCACATCTATCTCCTCAAGGGGCATTTCGAGAAACAGAAATGCGACCGGATAAACGCCGTGCGGAAGGACCGAACGGAAGCCTTCGAGCAGGCCGCCCGCGATCGTTTTATCGCGGACAAAGCGTTTGTTTACAAAGAAATACTGAGAATCACGCGTTGTTCGACGCTCACGGGGAGCGGACACAAATCCAGATACCTTCGCCACATATTCCCTGCCGCCATCGACTGGCAAAAGACTCTCTAGCAGATCTCGGCCGAATATTTGGAATGCCCGTTCCCGCAGATCCTTCGCCGGAGCGACGCGGATGACCTCGCGGCCGTTATTCGTCAGCGTGAAAGCGATCTCCGGGTGAGCGAGTGCGTAGTGCGTGACGATACTGGTCAGATGATAATTTTCGGTCGCCTCGGACCGCATGAATTTGCGTCTCGCAGGCGTATTGTAAAAAAGATCGCGGACCGATATCGTCGTCCCCGTGTCGCGTGCGGCGTCCTTTACGTCGATCAGCCGTCCGCCCTCGATAACGACGCGAGAGGCCGTGCCTTCGGGTTCGGTCTTTGTTAAGAGTTCGACCTTTGCAACAGACGCAATAGACGCCAGAGCTTCTCCGCGGAACCCGAGCGTTGCGATGCTGCCGAGATCTTCCGCAGTTTTGATCTTCGAAGTCGCGTGCCGTTCGAATGCCAGGATCGCGTCGTCGCGGCTCATGCCTTCGCCGTCGTCGCTGATCCGCATCAGGCGTCGCCCGCCGAGTTCTATATCGATCTGGATGCGTGCCGCGGCGGCGTCGATCGAGTTTTCGACGAGTTCCTTGACGACAGACGCAGGCCGCTCGACTACCTCGCCAGCGGCGATCTGGTTTGCAAGATTATCGGATAGGATCTTTATCTTGTTCATTTACAGCTCTATTATCCGGTGATCTTTGTCATCAAGATCGATCGCGTCGTAGATCCAGTCGATGAACTGCAATCCGTATCTATTCAGGAACGAGAACACGTTTATCGTGCGTTCCTGCAGCCCGCCGTTCGGCATCAGGCTTGCAAAAAGCTCGGCGATCTGGCGGTTCGAGATCTCATCGTTTCGAACCTTTGCGATCAATGATTTCTTTCGCAACGCCGCTATGTGATAGACGATCCGATGCCGACGGCGGGCAACATTTGCCGCAAGCGTCGGCTCAATGTGCGAAACTGCCTGGTCGAGCCGATTCATCTCCGTATTGATCCGCTCTTCGACCTCCGCAAAGAGCCGCGCGGTCTCAGGCGAAACACTGTTCGCGGCGAGATCCAGGATTGTGTTTTCCTTCTCATCGAACAGATCCTTGAGTTCAAGATCGAATTTGGTAAGCACGCGGCGCTGTTTTGCCTCAACTACGGTAAAACTCTGCCGGTGGAATACGGGCGTCGCCGGACGTCCGAGTACCCGGTAAACTTCACTGTTCTGGGCAAAATATGCAACCTCAGCCCCGCCGCCGAAATAACACGCGGTCGGGAACAGAAAATCCTGCACCACAGGCCGCAGCATGACGCCCGGGCTGAAACGGCCCGGCTCATTTACGGCGATCTGACGCAATTCTGAGACGGAAAACGACCTTCGGCCTGTTTTCTCCTTAAAAACGCCTTCACCGGTCTTTCTGAGGGCAAGACGCCGCCCTTCGTCGTCGTGCCAGAACAGTGGAAAGTAATCTTCCTCGACCAAAACTTGCGCGTGATAGCCCTGATCCACCAATTCCCTGCCGCGAGCAACAACGCTCGACACGATCGCGTCCACATTCTCGATCGCCGACGCAAAGATCGGAGATGAAAGCCGTTTGACACCTGGGTGCATCGGATCGATGTAAACGATCCCAAATTTGCCAAGTAACCAAGCCAGAGTCTTCCCGAATGCTTCACCAAACTTCGTCCCCTCGGCCCAGATCTGAGCTAATCGGTCGGGAATCTCTGCCGAAAATTCATTTCGGGGCAGATCATCGAAAACCTGTTCGATCATTTTCACCAGTTCGCCGTCGATCGTAACGGTCCCGACGGGCGTTCCCTCGATCCTGCTTTTGGGCGAGTACTTCGCAACGGTAACAGAGCCTATCTTGTCTACGAAGAACGCTTCGGAAACCTCTTCGAAATCGTGGTCCTCGGTCGCCGCCCAAAACACCGGAACGGCCTTTATTCCTTTCTCAGTCAATTCCCGGGCCAGCTTTACGGCAGAGAGTGCTTTATAGATCGTATAGAGAGGGCCGGTGAACAATCCTGCCTGCTGTCCCGTTATAACCGCGACCGTTTCCAGATCTCTGAGCTTCTCAATGTTCTCACCCGTTAGAGCACCGGTATCGAGAGCCGTGTTGATCTCAGATAGAACGTCGCAGAGTTGGCCGCGATCGGTCGTGTAATTAGAAAGTACCGTCGGAATAAATGACACGACATCGTCGGGCGATGCGAGTACGTTAGGGTAGAATTTTTTGAGGGACAGAGGGTCGTTCTGATACTGAACAAAAAGCCGCGACTGGTGCGGTATCTCTGAGAATGGTAATCGCGAAACCCGACAGCCAGGCTTCCCCGATGCAGATTCACGAGCGGTCTCTTGCTTCAAACTGATGGCTCCTTGTTATCTCGTCAGATTATAGAATTCCAGCGGAAAAGTTCCAAGTTGCCAACTCACAACCGCCGGGTCAAGCGTAGGGAGCTTTCCGAACCAGCAATGGTTCTGATCAAATAAAAAAGCTGCCTGAATTGATTTTCAGACAGCTCTTTTTCTTAGTTTGACCGGCTTTCGATCACATTCCGGCGGTCGTTTTGGCGATCCGCTCGATCTTGTAAACACCAGAGGAATGCGTCGCCGCAAAGATACGGTCCGGATCCTGAGGATCGAAGGCCATTGACCAGATTCGGCGGCTCGGTAGTTTCATCTCTTTTGTGTCCACCCGTCTCCAGCGGTTACCGGCATCGGACGAAATAAAGACGCCGCCGTCCGTATCGATCGCACTGGAGATAATGATCTCGTCGGTGTTGTTCGGGTTGATCAGGATACTCGTAAAATTACCCAGCGAGAGATTGCCGCCGCGGCGTGTCCATGTTTTGCCATTGTCACGGCTAAGATAGAAGGTCTGAGTTGTGCCCACATAGATGTAATCCGGGCGTTTCGGATCGGAGGTGATGGAACTCACCGGCACATTATCAGCCGCTCCGCCGGCTTTATTCCACGTCATGCCCTTATCGCGTGAAACGAGGACACCCGACGTTGCCGTTCCGACCCAAACCGTATCGGGCCGTGCCGCCGATACGTGAACTGCAAAAACATTTTCATTCAAGCCTTCCCCAAAAGAAAGCTTTTCCCATCCTTTGTTGAGGTCGAGGCTGCGGTAAAGGCCTTTATCCGTTCCGGCGTAGAGCCCGCCGCCAGGGATCATTTCGATGATCGTCACTTTGTCAGTGAGCGCCGGGATAAGCTTTGGTGCTGAGGCCGCCGCTGCATTCGTGACAGCGGGAGGAGCATTTCGGGCAGTGACCGCTGCTGTTTTTTTAACCGTCGACTTAACAGGCGCTTTAACCGCTGGCTTTGCAGCGGGCTTCGCGGCGGGCTTCTTGACCGGCGGTTTTGCTGCCGGCTTAGCGGCGGCAAGTTGAGTCCACGAATTACCACGATCAGTTGTGCGGAATATGCCAAGATTGGTTCCCAAAAACATCGAATTCGGGTTGGTTTCATCCTGACGGAGCGTGAATGTCCTGACTCGGCCAACGTCTAAGCCGATCGACTGCTTCCAAGTTGCACCGCTATCGTCGCTGACAAAAAAGAAACCGCCGCCGGTCGCCGTGTTGTGCGTTGCAGCGTAAAGGCGATTCGCTTTCTGAACGTCCGGCGTGACGAGATAAGTGAAACGGCTGCTGAAATTGGTATTTGTCTGCTGGAAATTACGCCCGCCGTCGTTCGAGACCATTACGCCGTAGTTGTTCGTTCCAATAAAAACACGATTCGGCTCGTCGGGGTGAACAGCGATCGAGTTTATCTCAAGGTTACGCTGCGTCGTCAGAGCCCAGCTCTTCCCGCCATTTGTCGTCATCCAGAATCCCTCGGTCGTCGCGGCATATACCGTGCCGGGAATCGTCGGGTGCTGCAGAATATCTCGGGTTCGGCGCGATTGGGACGGAATGCCATTGATCTTGGCCCATTTTTCCCCGCCGTTGAACGACTCATAAATACCACTGCACGCCGAAGCAATGACGTGATCTGGATTTTTCGGGTTTAGCGTCACGGCAAAAACATCGGAATCATCGATCATTCCGTCGCGTATCAGACGCCAGTTCTTTCCGGCATCGGTGCTCTTGTAGGCACGCCACCAGGTTCCGGCGTAGATCGTGTTCTCGGTCCTTGGGTCGATCGCAAGCGAATCGATATTCACCGGCATGGTAGTCGACGATATTTTCTCCCAGCTTTCACCGGAATTTTTCGAAGACCAAACGCCTCGTGTTGTTCCCAGGAGGATGAGTTTTGGATCGACCGGTGATTGGGTCATCGAGTGGATCGACTCGCCCTTGAGTTCTTTCGATTCTTTCCAAGTCTCACCGCCGTCGGTCGAGCGGAAGAAGCCGCCGGGAGCGTTTCCGCGATGTCCGGAGGTGTAGATCGTTCGCGAATCTTGAGAATCGACCAGCAGTTGATCCAAGATAAGCTCAGCCTTGTTCAGGTTAACGAGAAGCCGCCATGTCTTGCCGCCGTCAGCGGACGTATGGATTTGACCGTCGAGGGTGCTGATATATAGGCGGTTCTTATCCTTTGGATCGATCTCGACGACGCGCACATCGCCGCCAGTCGGGCCGACGACCTGCCAGTCAGCGTACGAATCAGCTGCGTCAACCGAATGTACGTCAGCAGCGAATGCCAATGACAAAGAAACGTGCGAGATCGCAACGGTCAACAATATCGATAAAACGGATCGAAGCTTTCTTAGGTTCGGCATAGTCTTGAGATTCCTAATAACAAAGATGAGAAGGCCTGAAAACAAGTACCTGATCGCAGAGCAAGCGCCGCGTCGCTGGTTTGATGCTCAGAACGGGCCCACAGGTTTGCAGTTCCATCCAAACTAATCTGGTAAATTGACACAACTATTGTTGATGCCGATGAAAACGAACAACCACTATCTTACAGAAAAGCAATGCCAATGCAAAGCGAAATTAAGCATTAGCTTAATACAAGCACAGATATTTAAACAAAAAACAGCCGGGACTTCGTGATGATCGTCCCGGCCGTCTTGGTTATTTGATGTTCACATCCCGAGGGATGCGAAGCTTGCATGCTTACGGCTGTGGATTGTCCGCACCGGCAGGTACCAACCAGAACTTGGTCTTAACCTCGCCGTTGTTCGGACCGTCAACAAACGTCACACGGCCTGCATCGTATTTACGGAAGGTGATCGCCTTCATGATCTGAGCTTTCTGCTTCTTGATCTGAGCGGCTGTTCCGTAGTTGATGATGTAGCCCTTAGCACTCGGATTGTTGTTCAACTGGATATAGAAGTTGTCAACACGAGCCTTGACGTCATCATCTTTGAGAGCACCGTATTCGTCAACCGGGGTTGCGGTCGGGATCGCAGCTACTCCACCATTGTCGGACGCAGTGGTAAGACAGTTGCATGTTGGGTCTGTGCCGCCGATGTTTACCGTAGCGGTTACGTTCGAGCCAGCCATTTCCTTGGTTGTGCGAACAGTGATGCTTGGCGTTCCCTGACCGGATTCGATCGAACCAGCCGAAACTGTCCAGTTATAGGTAACATCGCCGCTTGCGCTTGCCGTGAAGGTCATGGTGTCGCCAGGATTCGTGATTCCGGCAGGTCCGCTAACCGACAGCGTCGGGCACGAACAAGTCTTCGGTGGAGCCTGGCAGTCAGGACATTCTTCAACGCGGATCGTCTTGGTATCCGTTTTGCCGCAAACACCGCAACCATCATCGACGCCCGTCACGATCGTGTAAGTTCCGACCTGAGCCGAACTGAGATCCCACTGAACGTTTGCACCTGTTCCGACAATCCGTCCGCCTGAGACGGTGTAGTTGTAGGTAAGGACGTCGTTTTCAGGATCGCTCGCTTTGGTCGATACGCTGATCGTCTTGCTGTCGTTGCAGGCACCCGATTTGGATGTCGTGCCCGGACGGCAAGGAAGCGTGATGACCATATCGCTCAGCGAGACGGAGTCAACGTTCGCTGGCTGGTTCACGACTTCGCCAAGGCGTTTATCGCGACGACCGATCCAGAAGTTAGCAATGTAACCGTGCGGATCTGCCGAAGTTCCAAGACCAACCGGGACACCTTCTCGGGTGACCGTCGTGGTGGTTGGAACGCAGCCAGGAAGCGAAACAGGTCCGCAAAGAACGGTGACCGAGTTTGAGGTCGTATCACCCTGGAAGCTGTCGAAATCCTGTTGGTTAAAGTTGTAGCGATAAGCCAAACCAAAGCCGAACCAGCGACGCGGATAAACGCGGAAACCAGCGATACCGTCTTTAGGATTCTGCTCAAGAGCATTTGGGGTACGTCCGCCAACATAATCCAACGAGCGGAACTCGAGGATAGGTTGGAAAAATTTATTTACCGGGAAATCAACACCGACCGACAACTGAAGCTCGTCGCCTGGATCGAACATTACATAGTCAGCACCTGCGAATGTACCCTTGACCTTGCTGGTGTAGAGGTAACCCGCATTGAACGACACGTTAGCCCACTTCGTGGCACGTGCGTCAACGAAATAGGTAACGCCGATGTCGCCCTTGCTGCTGCCCGGGCCCGAACCACGCTGCATCATGTTGAAGCCAGCGAGGTCGCTGCCGCTATCCATATAGTAGCGGTAGAAAGCGGTGATACCATGGCCCCACGCTGCTTTCTCATCATTGAAACGCCATTTGAAACCGACGTTCATCGTGTTGAACGACGACGTTCCCCACGTTCTGTTGATGAAAGGAGCATCTGCAGTGTACGTCGGAGCGGTCGAGAAGCTAGCCGGAGCCGTGTTGCCGTTGATCAGCGGCGACGTGGTCAGCACAATACCCGGAAGGATGCTGCCATAAACCGAACCAACGCCCGGGAACAGATCCTGAGCTCCGCCGACTCTCGGCGGTCCAAGCGTGTTAACTGCTGTGCCGAGGTTCGGGGTGTAGAAAACACCGCCCGTGAATGGAAACGCCGTAAAGGCGGAACCGATCGGACGATAGATCGCACGAGTTCCTGAGGTGCCCGGCTCAAGCACGATCGCACCCGGGCGACGGAGAGCGTTACCGATCAGAAGCTGCGAATTCGGCAGGTAAAAACCTGAAAGATTCTGCGGAGCATTCACCTTGACGCCGCGATAGCCTTCGGTCGTGAAGAACAACTCGAATTTATTAGAGAGGCCGACCTGAAAACTTAGCGGGACGGTCGAGATGTCGACGTTACCCGGATCGCGGTCGTAATTGCTGAGTGACGCGCTCAGGGTGTATTCGCCTTTTCTCAAGGTCGAGCTGTCATAGACAGTAAAAAGACCTGTCGGACCACCAACGGGTCCTCCAGTTCCAACAGTTGGAGCCGTGTTCCTGGGCTCTTTCTCGGACTTTTGGGCCGACACCGCGAACACGAGCGTTAATATAATAAGTGTAACAACGTACACTCTTGTAGCGAGTTTCATCACATTCCTCCGCCGAAATAGAAAATTAAATTTCAAATAGTAACAACATCGATCAGCCGCAAAACGCGTCCGACCTCAAACAATTCCATAATTATTGCATACGTTACGCTTAGTTACCAAACCCAAAAGTGGTGGAAACCGGACGTAGTGCAAATAAAGAAAAATCAATACTTACGCTATGTTTATAGAGGAGTTTGACTTCAAAGTCAACACTTAAAGACAATTCCCCCGACTTTTGACGTTAACGTAACTACCCACAAAAATCAAGTTTTTTCGAACCTTGCCGTCGCTGATCAAGCGTAGATCCCGCGCATACGAGTATCATAGGCGACCCTATCGATTGCCAGCATGTACGCCGCTGTTCGCGAATCCACATTATGTTTATCTGCATAATGCACGAGTTCGTTAAAGCTTGCGATCATTTTAACCTCAAGGCGTTCGTTCACTTCGGCTTCAGACCAGAAATATCCCATACGGTCCTGAACCCATTCAAAATATGAGACTGTGACGCCGCCGGCGTTAGCCAAAATGTCCGGAATGACAAAGATGCCCTTATCGTGCAGGATCTTATCTGCTTTCGGTGTGGTCGGGCCATTAGCTCCTTCAGCAAGAATTTTACAGCGAATGCGGTCAGCATTTTCCGATGTGATCTGATTCTCAGTCGCACACGGGGCAAGAACGTCGCACTCAAGTTCGAGCAGTGCTTTGTTATCCACAAATTCGACATCCGGATAGCCTTCGAGTGATTTGTTGTTCTTCAGATATTCGAGAACGTGCGGGATATTAAGGCCGTTGGGATTGTAAACACCGCCGCCGACATCCGATATGGCAATCACCTTGTAACCAGCCGCGTGCATCAATTCCGCACCGATGCCGCCTACGTTTCCCGAACCCTGAACGACAACGGTCGTTTGCTCAGGCGTGAGGTTAAAACGTTTAATAGCTTCATTTACTGTAAACATTACGCCGCGGCCCGTAGCTTCGCGACGCCCGAGCGAACCGCCGAGAGCGACCGGCTTACCGGTGACGACCGCGTTCACTGTGTGGCGCATGTGCATGGAATATGTATCCATGATCCATGCCATCGTCTGTTCACCGGTGTTCATGTCCGGTGCTGGCACGTCTTTGTCGGGGCCGATGAAATCTATCAATTCCGACGTATACCGACGCGTCAGCCTCTCAAGTTCGCCGATCGACATCTGGTGCGGATCGCAAATGACACCGCCCTTACCTCCGCCGAAAGGAACATTGACGACCGCGCATTTCCACGTCATCCACGCTGAGAGGGCCTTCACCTCGTCGAGAGTAACGTCCGGGGCGTAGCGAATGCCGCCCTTTGCAGGGCCGCGAGCAAAATTGTGCTGTACGCGAAAGCCCTCGAAAACCTGAATATGCCCCGTGTCCATTCTTACCGGAATATAAACTTTCAGTTCACGACTCGGCACGCGCATCACGGCGTAAAGGTCTTCTTCGAGATTGAGCAGCCTGGCGGCACGGTCGAACCTTTCGCTCATTGCTTCGAACGGATTCTTTTCATCACTGCCGCGAAAACGCCGCATTTCATCAGCCATCGGATTTGCCATTGTTAAAAATCTCCAACTATAAAAATATCTTATTCTGTAATAACTACTTTTCTAATACCTAGTCTAAACCAATCGGACGCCAATGAGCGAATTCTCCGTCCAACAAAATTCCATGCAAATGCATCTCAAATGAGTTGTCAAAATACACAAATTTTGGCTATTTGGACGCCGTCTAAGGAGAATATCTGTTGAGCGATACGATCATTTCGGCGGGAAACGCGGGCCACAAAAGCCGCCACGTTCAAACTCAAAATTTTAACTTACAAAAAAGTAGGAACGCAAATCTTTGAGACCAAAAAACTTCGCAAACGGCGGACACGAAAATCCTTGGAAGATCTCGCCTCGTCGGTGTTACTATTAAGCATTCGATCTTCATGTTGTATCAATTGTTTACCCGAGATCTGGTTCGAATAAGCCGTGCAATAAGCCGTTCGATGGCGTCTGCCCTGCTTATCGGCACTTTCGCTTTTATCGTGAGCTTTCCCGCGTTTGGCCAGGATGATGAAAAAAGCGACGACCCCGTCGCGGTATTTAGTGAGGCACAAAACCTGCACGAAAAAGGCGATCTCGCCGGTGCGATCAAGCTCTATGAAAAGGCGCTGAAGATCGAGCCCGCATTTCCCGAGGCTCAATACCAGATCGGCACCGCTCAATTGATGCTGGGAAAGAAAGACGAAGCCGAGAGGTCCTTTCGGCTGGCCATCGATCTGCGTACTGACTGGACACTGCCGATGACGGGGCTTGGTTCCCTGCTTATAGACAAAGGAGAGTTTGCTGAGGCCGAGAAGCTTCTGACCAAAGCCGTCAGCCTCGAACCGCAGAATTCTGTCGCCCTGACGGCCCTGACCGAACTCCGTATAAATAGTAAAGCTCCATCAGCCGAGTTGGAAAAGCTCCTGGTGCAAATCAGCATGCTTACCGGAAAAGCCAACGCGACGCCGGCCCTTTGGTCAGCACGGGCAGCCCTCGAAAACGCGCTGCAAAAACGTTCGGCTGCCAAGGCAAGTACGTTGAAAGCCCTTGAAACTGACCCAAAGAATCGATCGGCATTATTCCTCCTCGCAGAAATCGCCCTTTTTGAAGGGGACATCGCCAGAGCAAGAGACCTGGCCGCTCGGATCGAAACATTGTCGGCCCCATCGGATCAATTGAAGCTCCTGCGAGCGAGCATTCTCGCCATCGAAGGCAGATATGACGAAGCAGCAGCCCAATTAGATTCGATCCAAGAGCAAAGCACCTCTTCATCTGAGCTTAGAAGTAAGCTTATTTCGGCGAGATCAACCAAACCTGCCGATCTGGAAAAATTGTATGAAAAGGATCCGACTGATGCGTTTGTATTAGGGCGGCTTTGTACTCTCTATCGCCGTGAAAATCCGGAAAAGGCGCTGTTCTATTGCCGTAAAGCCGCCGACGCGGAACCGGGTAACGTTAATCACGCTGTTGGCTTTGGGGCGGCTCTGGTTCAGGGCAAACAATTCGAAACGGCGGTCGGGATACTGCGAAAGATCCTCGAAATTGTTCCCGATAACTTCACCGCTCATGCTAATCTGGCAACAGCTCTTTTTCAATTGAAGCGATTCGCGGAGGCAAAGACCGAGTTTGAATGGCTCACGGCCGCACAGCCGCGATCGGCGGGTGCTTATCTATTTTTAGGTATAATTCATGACGAGGCCGGCGAATTTATGGACGCGATGGCGAACTACCAACTCTATCTCCGGCTTGCTGATCCCGAGGCGAATAAACTAGACATTGAAAAGGTCAACCTCAGGCTGCCGCAGCTCCAAAAACTTTTGAAAGACGGCAAAGGAAAGAAAAAATAGTGAATAGAAAAGGGTTAACACTTAAAGCTAATCGGGCGGCTAAAGGATTTGGCTACCTTTTTATCGGTTTTCTGCTTTTAATTCTTAACTTTCCCTATTCACTGCGGCCTCAGCTCAGGATGATCAACTCGAGGCTGCTCCGCCGCCGCTGAAGATAATCTCAAAAGACGAAATGACCCGGCTCAATGCAAAGACCGATCTCAAGGACCGCACAAAGCTCTCCGTGGAGATGATGAATCTGCGCCTGACGGCGGCAGAAAAATTGAGCGCGGCTAAGAATTTTGAGGCGATGTATCTTGAGCTCGGCTTTTTTCACGCTCTGATGGACGACGCCCTCGGCTTCCTCAACAAGAAAGATGACGGGCGCGGTAAGGTGCTGGATAATTTCAAACGACTCGAGATATCGCTCCGCGGAATGGCACCGAGGATAGAGGTCATCCGCCGCGATCTGCCGCTCCGCTACGATCCCTACGTCAGAAAGCTGATGGGATATCTCCGTTCCGTGCGGGCTCAGGCAACCGATTCGCTTTTTGGCGACTCTGTAATACCAACGGTTAGGAAACCTAACCAGTAGCCGTTATGAAATTCCAACTTCTGTTTTTGATAGCAATAGGCGTCGCGTTCGTGATCCTGCCGCCGACAGCCTCAGCCCAACGCGACTATTTCACCGCCGAAGAGGTCGAACTGATCCGCGACGCTCAAAAAATAGACGATAGAATAAACCTGCTGACAAAGATCATCGACCGTCGCTTTGATGCCCTGAAGGTGGACGTTCACGGGGCTAAGATATCGCCCAAGGAACAGGAAAAATGGGGCGTCCTGCCTGAGAGTTCCCGGTTTCAACTGCTGCTCGACATCAAACGTATATTGCAAAAGGCGGTAGACGACATCGACGGCCTTGCGGAACGGCCTGATTCAGCGATTTTGCCTGATCCTGACGATAAGAAAGCAAAACAGAGTTTTGCGGACCTTTTCCCAAAGGCCGTGAAAGCTCTCGCGGCAGCGGCCCAACGCTACCAACCAGCGCTTAAAGCGGAACTCGATAAGACAAACGCGGGCTCAGAGACCGGATCGATCCTCGATTCGCTCGAGTTCTGCGACCAGATCATCGCGGCAGTCGAAAAACTGCCTGCCCAGATGGAGAAATCAAAGAAAGGAAAAAACTAGCACCCCGATGCCTGACAAACAAAAAAGACGCGAGCAATTGAAAATCGCCCGCGTCTTTTTCGTTTTTAAAATAACCGTCTATCCAGCCGATGCCGATTTAAGATCGAGGAGAGTGTCGAGCGGCGTGTATTCGAGATTCTGCGATGTGGCAACCGCTTCATAGGTGAGCTTGCCTGCGTAGGTGTTGACACCTTCGTAGAGCCCTGAATCTTCAGCGATCGCTCTCTCAAAGCCTTTGTTCGCGAGATCCAATGCGTACGGCAGCGTGGCATTTGTCAGAGCAAAGGTCGAGGTTCTCGGCACGGCTCCCGGCATGTTCGCTACGCAGTAGTGCAGTACGCCTTCCTCGTAATACGTCGGGTTCGAGTGGGTCGTCGCGTGGGTGGTCTCAAAGCATCCGCCCTGATCGACCGCAACATCAACCAGCACCGCACCCTGCGGGATGAGATGAAGCATGTCGCGGGTCACAAGTTTCGGGGCCGCAGCACCGACTACCAGGACCGCACCGATCACGAGATCTGCATGCGAAATGGCTTCCTCGATCTGGTAACGCGATGAGGCAAGTGTCTGAACCTTCGACAGGAAAATATCGTCAAGCTGACGCAGACGGTCGAGATCACGGTCAATGATCGTGACCTTAGCACCAAGGCCCACCGCCATTTTTGCTGCCTCAGTTCCAACGATACCGCCGCCGATAATGACCACATTTGCGGCCGGAACCCCCGGAACGCCGCCGAGCAAAATGCCGCGGCCGCCGTTCATTTTCTCTAAGTAAGTGGCACCGACCTGCACGGACATACGGCCCGCAACCTCAGACATTGGAATGAGCAGCGGCAAGCGGCGTCCGCTTGTGATTGTCTCGTAGGCAACGCCGGTTACTTTTCGCTCAAGCATTTGCTTAGTAAGTTCGAATTCCGGGGCGAGATGTAGGTAGGTGAAAAGCAGCTGATTTTCACGCATCCGCGGATACTCGGGAGCGACTGGCTCTTTGACCTTGACGATCATATCGCCTGCGGCCCAAACGTCATCCGCCGTGTCGAGCAGCTGACCGCCGGCCTTTGTGTACTGCTCATCCTTAAATCCCGAGCCCTCGCCCGCTGTTTTCTGCACGAAAACAGTATGGCCAGCCGCGGTCAATGCCTGAACACCAGCCGGCGTTAACCCAACGCGGTATTCGTTGTCTTTGATCTCTTTCGGTAATCCGATCTTCATCTTAAATAACTCCTAAGGTTTTATTGATATAACAAATTCTTTTAACCCAGAATTATAACTGTTTGTTGTGATTTTCTAAAATGCCATTAGCCAACTGGAAGGTGAGTACACTGCTCTACGTTGGTTCTTTATCTTTGAGTATTTGCCCGGTTTGTCGGGATCGCAGGGCGAGCAGGATGCTCACCCGCCAGACACAGCCGCCATCACGGCCCTTATTTCACCGTATGAATAATCCTCGCCAAGATACTCTTTGATCGGCGAAAGGGCGTTCGAATCGGAGAACTTCTCGATCGCCTCGCGTATCGGCTCGACCTTTTCGATCGCAACAAATTGATCAAGGCGAACTTCGCCGGTCGGGATAAATCGGGCGAGGTGATTTTCTATCGTCGTCACGGAAAGAGACCGTTCCCTCGCAATTTCCGGGATCGAGAGGCCATCGCGAAAGAGATCGAGCGACGTGATAGGTATCTTTTCCATTTACATCACGCTTTGTCCGCTGTTTTCGCTCGCGTTTCGGAGATTTAAGATCGATCCGTGAGACGAGGCCGTTCCGGACGCAGTAATTGCGGATCTCATTCAGAAAATCGGCTCCATATTTGTCGAACTTAAGATCACCGACACCTGAGATCTTTCGCATTTCCCACTCTGTTTGCGGCAGATATGTTGCCATCTCGACAAGCGTCGCATCGGAAAAGACAACATAAGGCGGAACATTTTCAGCCCGGGCGAAGACGGTCCGCACCTGCCGAAGATCGTTGAACAGTTCAGGAATATGCGGATAAGTAACTTCCGGCGAAAGACGTTTCGTTTTCTCCTCACGCACCCGGGCCTTGATCAATTCGACCGTAGTTTTTCCCGAAAGAACATCGAAACTCGTCTCGGTCAATACGAGCACAGGATACTGGCCCTCGGTCTGAGCAAGATAGCCTTGAGAGATCAGATCCTTGAAATACTCGGTCCAATGGTCTTTAGAGATATCAGCCCCAACGCCATAGGTTTTTAGGTTCTTATGCTCGTCGCGGATCTTTTCAGATTGCGAACCGCGCAGAAAATCGACCAGATAGCTGAGGCCAAAACGCTGATTCGTTCGGTACACCGCACTCAGGGCTTTCTGAGCGATCACTGTTCCGTCGAACCTCTCTACCTGGGTGGTGCAATTGTCACAATTACCACAATTCTCCTCCATCGGCTCGGAAAAATAGTTGAGCAAAAACTTTCGCCGGCACGTCCGCAGATCACCAAAACTGCCCATCGTATCGAGCTTTTTGAGCATGATCGCCGACTGTTGAGCATTTCCCTCAACCTCGGCAAAACCCTTCAGCTTGATCACGTCACCCCAACTAAAGAAAAGCAAAGCATCGCTCGCGAGGCCATCACGGCCGGCACGCCCGGTTTCCTGATAGTAGCTCTCGATATTCTTTGGCAAGTCCATGTGTACAACGAACCGGACGTTCGATTTATCGATGCCCATACCGAAGGCGATGGTCGCGACGACGATCTTCGTATCGTCCTTTAGAAAAGATTCCTGATGTTTGTCGCGAGTCTGTTTGTCCAGCCCCGCGTGATATGACAAAGCACTGAAACCCTCCTCACGAAGATCAGCGGCCAGCGAATCGACCGAACTGCGGCTAAGGCAGTAAATGATGCCGCTATCGTCCTTTCGTTTTTCGAGAAAATCAAGGAGTTGTTCGTATGACTTGCGCTTGGGCTCGACCGTGTAGAAGATGTTTGGCCGGTTAAAGCTGGAAATGAAGAGCTCTGCGTCCGGTATATTAAGCCGCTCAAAGATATCTTTTCGAACAAGCTTGTCCGCCGTCGCGGTCAATGCGACGATCGGAATATCCCGGAATTCTCGTTTGAGCGTCGCGAGCCGTAGATATTCCGGCCGGAAATCGTGTCCCCAGCTTGAAATACAATGAGCCTCGTCGATCGCGAAG
Organism: Acidobacteriota bacterium; assembly: GCA_016703965.1. Taxonomy (NCBI): domain Bacteria; kingdom Pseudomonadati; phylum Acidobacteriota; species Acidobacteriota bacterium. Next base: position 505,906 of record JADJBB010000002.1, on the reverse strand, counting down.
AGCGAAACATCGGTCTGATGCAGAAAATCCAGAAACTGGTCACCGCTCTGCAAAAGCCGCTCAGGAGCAACATATAAAAGCTTCAGCTTGGCGCTGCGAACCGCCTGAAAGACCTCGATCTGTTCACGATTCGTCTGCGTGGAATTAAGAAACGCCGCCTCGACGCCATTCGCCCGCAAGGCATCGACCTGATCTTTCATCAGAGCGATCAGCGGCGAAATAACGACCGTCAACCCATCCAGCATCAACGCCGGTATCTGATAGCACAACGACTTGCCGCCGCCGGTTGGCATAAGCACGACGCAGTCCTTCTTATCAAGGACAGCCTCGATCACCGCCTCCTGATTCATCCGGAAGGAATCGTAGCCAAACTGGTGCTTGAGGCTCTCGCGTGCTTTTTCGATGGACATAAAAGAGTTGGCCACAGATCCGACAGATCTAACGGATCTCCACGGAGCTAAAAATGACTATCCGTGTGGATCCGTCGAATCCGTTTTATCTGTGGCCTATTTTCTTCGAAATTCTAAATCGATTTGGTCTATATTTCAACAGCGTCGATCTGTGCCTTTTGGAGCTTGCCGCTGTAATCTATGTAAAGCGATTTCCACTCGCTGAAGATGTCGAGAACCTGTGTTCCCGCTTCGCGGTGGCCGTTACCGGTTCCCTTTGTACCGCCGAATGGCAGGTGAACTTCGGCTCCGATGGTGGCCGAGTTTACATAGCAAATCCCGGTGTAAAGCTCCTGCATTGCGTAGAAAGCCTGGTTAACATCCTGCGTGTAGATCGCTGATGAGAGGCCGTAATTTACGCCGTTTACGATATCGATCGCTTCATCGAGCGTTGAGAACGGAATGACGCTCGTGACCGGCCCGAAGATCTCTTCCTGCTCAATTCGCATTCCGCGCTTTACGTCTGTGAATACGGTCGGCTCGATGAAATACCCGTTCTTATGATCGCCCTTGGTGAGACGAACGCCGCCGCACGCAAGCGTTGCTTTATCGTGTATCTTGCCGATATCGATGTAGCCGAGGATCTTGTCCAACGCTCGCTGATTTATCACCGGACCGACTTCCGTTTTTGGATCGAGACCGTCGCCAACGCGAAGCTGCTTTACCTTTGCGACCAGCTTTTCGCAGAATTTTTTATACACCTTCTTGTGAACGATCAGTCTAGACGACGCCGTGCATCGCTGGCCGCTGGTACCGAAGGCTCCCCACAACGATCCTTCGACAGCATTGTCCAGATCGGCGTCATCCATAACGATGATCGCGTTCTTACCGCCCATCTCAAGGCTCACGATCTTGTTGTCCTGCGCACAGCGTTCCGCAATAACTCGGCCTGTGGTTGTCGAACCGGTAAACGAGATCAATCGGACGTCAAGGTTTTCCACGAGAGCCGCTCCGGCGTCTGAGGAACCATTGACGAGATTAACCACGCCTTTTGGAATTCCCGCCTGTTCACATGCTTTGATAAGGTTTAGCGATGAAAGAGGCACGTCTTCGCCAGATTTGAGAACGACCGTATTCCCGCAAACAAGTGCCGGGATAAGCTTCCACGACGGGATAGCCATCGGGAAATTGAACGGCGTGATCAGCCCGCACAGCCCAACCGGCTGGCGAACGCACATAGCAAACTTATTCGGCATTTCGGCAGGTGTCGTAAAGCCGTGCAAACGCCTTCCTTCGCCGGCTGTATAGTAGGTACAGTCGATCGCTTCCTGCACATCGCCGCCCGCTTCCTTAAGCACCTTGCCCATTTCGCGGGTCATCTGCTGCGTAAATTCGTCCTTGTGTTTGCGCAGAATTTCGCCAAGCGTAAAAAGGAGTTCCGCCCGCTTCGGTGCCGGAGTTCTGCGCCAGCGTGTTGCCGCATCCTTGGCAGCTGAAACCGCTGCGTTCACGTCCTCAGCATTCGAAAGCGGAAAGCGGCCAACGATGTCTGTTGTATCGGCCGGATTTACGTTGTCAAACCACTCGTTAGACGAAGATTTGACCCACTCGCCGCCAATGTAATTTTTGTATTTTTTGATCTCTGTCTTTGCCATAATTGTTCTACCAATAATAAACGACGAGGGACGAGATTCAAACTTCCCGTCCCTCGTCTGCTCCATTTCGCCTACGCAAAGATCACCTTACCGTAAACTGCACGATCTTGGTCTCCTGATTTGCGGACCGTGGATTGTAGCTGATGATGTGAAGCACTACCGGGTCTCCGATCTTTAACTTCGAGACCATCTCGTTAAAAGCCTTGAGATCGGTAACGCTGACGCGGTTGATCCGCTGTATAAGATCGCCCTCGCCGAGAGCCTCGCCCCCGAGCGAATCTTTAACGTCCGCGATAAAACTCGCAGGATTGATCTCTTTTACAACGAGTCCCTTCTGAGTTCCGAGTTTATATTTCTCAACGAGGATCGGCGAAAGTTCGCTGACGGTGAGGCCGAAAGGTTTAGGATCGCCCTTTACGCCATCCACTGGCAAAACGCGCCGTTCACCGTCTTCGTCATCGCGTGCGGTGCGGTTTGTCGGGCGTTCGCGAAGCTTGATCGATGCGCTCTTGGCGTCTAGCTTGTCGCCATTCTCCCGCATAAAACTGATGCTTACCATCTGATCCGGAGGCGTCGACGCGATCTTACCGATCAGGTCCTGAGCAGATTCGACCTGCTGCCCGTTAAACTCAGTAACGATGTCACCGACCTTCAAGCCCGCGATCGCCGCCGGACTGTCAGGGTCACGAACGTCCGTAATGATCGCGCCTTTCGCATCTTTTAGCCCGTAAACCTTTGCAAATTCTACTTTTACCGAATCAAGATATGCTCCGAGATATCCACGCCGAACCTTGCCGTTCTTGATGATCTGATTGAGGACACTTTCGGTCACCTTTGACGGAAGAGCGAACCCGATGCCATTGTAGTCGCCCGTCGAGGTTGCGATCTGTGAATTCACGCCGATCACTTCGCCATCGATATTAACAAGCGGCCCACCGGAGTTTCCGCGGTTGATCGCGGCATCCGTCTGAATAAATCTCTGAAACGCCGAGCCAAAAGGGGTTTCACGCTGCTTCTGCGAAATGATCCCTGCGGTCACCGTTTTCGCAAGGCCAAAAGGCGAACCGATCGCCAGAACCCAATCGCCAACCTCAGCCTTGTCCGAATCGCCAAACCTCACAAATGGCAGATCTTTCGGAGCATCGATCTTTAGTACCGCAAGATCGGTCTGTTCGTCGGTCCCGATGACCTTTGCGGTGTATTCTTCGCCGGAATCCAGCTTGACCGTTATGCGTGAGGCTTCCTCTACAACGTGAGCATTCGTAACAATATAGCCCGCTTTTTCAACTATAAAGCCGCTGCCTACCGCACGTACCGGTTTCTGCTGCATCTGACGCCGCAGAAAATCCATGACGTCATTCCCCTCCGATCCGCTTCCCGGAGTCGGGGGCCGAGTTGAGACCTGCTGAGTCTTACCCTTCGTCTCGATACTGACGACCGCCGGTTCGATCCTCTTTGTTATCTCAGCAAAAGACTTCGCTAACCTGTCGGATTGGGCCTCGACATTGATGCTGAAGGAAGCAGCCGCCAAAAAAACAACCGCTGTGATCGATTTGGAATAAAAATGCCGAGAAGATCGGGCTTTCAACATAATGCTCTCCTACTTGACGTCAAGACACCTCTGACTGTTGAACACAGATTATAGCAATTCGGCGCGTGACCTGGGAAAGAATTTTATCGGTAAACGTTTCCTTACGGCCTCAGCAGGATCTTTAACACTCCTTTCTCCACCGCCCGCCCCATCGCCGCGACACCATCGCTCAGCGGAAGTTCGTCGCTTATCAGGTCATCCACTCGGACTGCACCGCTTGCCAGCAGCTTGATCGCGGGAGCAAACCGCCCGCAGCGTGAACCAACGATCGTTATCTCGTCAACGACCACTCGGGCGGCAGCCCAGGTCGGCGTTCCGTGAAATGTTGATTTGAGAACGACCTTTCCACGCGGCCGTACAAGATCAAGAGCCGTCGCAAACCCCGATTCCGAACCGCTCGCCTCGACGACGACGTCAAATTTATTCGACAATTTGGCGGCATTCGTGGATAGCTCCGTCGAGATGTCACGTCCATTTCGTGACGCATGCGCGAGCTTTTCGGTGTGTTTGCCGATCAACAGCAAGTTCTTTGTCTTAAGCGCCAAAGAGAAAGCACACAACAGACCAAGTTTGCCGTCGCCAATGACAGCAACCGTGGAGTCCTCTGCGATCTCGATCTGCTCATTTATTCCGTAGGCAGCCGCGAGCGGTTCAGCAAAAACGGCCTGCTCGTCGCTAACGGCGTCAGGTATCTCGATCAGATTTCGGCTTGGCAGCTGCAAAAACTCCGCGTGAGCTCCGTCGCGGCCGACGATGCCGAGAACCGTTCGTGCCGGGCAATGCCGCGGATCGCCTGACAAACAAAGATCACAGATCCCGCAGCCCGCATTTATCTCACCCGTAACGCGTTTCCCCACCAGATGCGGAGCGTCATCCGCAACCTCGACAACGCCGACGAACTCATGCCCGATCGTTCCCTCAAATCCGGCATATCCGCGAACGATCTCGATGTCCGTGTTACAGATGCCCGACCTGACGACACGCACTAGGGCTTCGCCTGGCCGATCAGGCGGCGGAATCTCGGCGAGCGAGAGGTTGCCGTTAATAAATCTCAGAGCCTTCATCGACATCAATTATCCAGAGCTTCTGTGCTAAACACCAGCAACCGGAAAGAAGTTTGCAAATCCTCGTTGCGGTAAGATACTCTGACCCTTTAAGAAAAGGTTGAAATTATGCTCAGGATCTTAGTTTTGATAACCGTTCTTGCATTGGTGGCCCTGGGCATCGGATGCGCCAAAGAATCTGTCGGCACCGGCGGCGGGGCAACGCCAACCGAGGCCTATAAACAGCTCTTCGCCGCCGTAAAAAGCAAAGATATCGAGGCGATCAAGCGAAATTTAACCAAGAAAACGGTGGAATTCGGAGCCTCGGCCGCCGCACGCACGGGTTCAACGCCTGAGAAAATGTACGAGAACGGTTTTACCGAATCGACCTTCGCGGCGACGCTACCAACCATTCGCGACGAGCGGATCAACGGAAATATGGGTTCGGTCGAGGTCTGGAGCGCAAAGAAAAGCGCGTGGGAAGATCTGCCGTTTATGCTTGAGGACGGCGTCTGGAAACTCGCTGTTGGTGAACTATTCTCCGGAGCCTTCAAATCTCCCGGCAAGGGACGTGACGAACGGGAAAAGGAAGCAGCAAATATAATGTCGTCACAAACATCGTCGGCTTCCAATGCCAACGCGAACCGCATGGCGCCAAAGGTTATCGAAGTCCCAGCTTCCCCTTCAGGCAAAAAATAATGAGCACCGAGCTAATTGCCGAAATATTTGCGACCTACAGGAAATACGGCTGGGTTCCGCGGCGTTTACTGTTGACTGATGCCGGAAAAAAGAACATCGAAAATCCTGAGCCTGAACTGCCTGTTTACGACGCTGAGATCAATGCAGCTTGGTTCTCGAGGCCTCCGGCCAACGGCGAGATCGCATGGGAAATACGATATTTAGGCAATACGCCGTATGCACTGCTTGAGAATTTGGATGAGGCGTCGCCGGATTTTGAAGATAGGCTTAAAGATGTTCAAAAAAGATTAAAAGCATCGGTCGCGGCGAAACAAAACTGACGTTCACCGAATTTTTGCCGCTTGACAACGCCCCCACCTGATAGCAAACTTACGTTATTGAAATGACGATCAACGAAATCGGCGGAAGGGTCGCAAGTGTTTGGGAAGGCCTGCGGCCGATCACAAAAAAAATGCTTGTCGGTGCCCTTCAGTCCACTGCCTCGGGCACGACAAATTCAAAGCCTCCAAAATTCTCCTACGATGCACATGCCGATTGGGAAGTCAGCCGTTTGTTGACTGCCCTTGACGAGCAATCCAAAGCAACCGACGTTAAGAAAGACGACATTAAACTCTCTGAAATAAAGCAGTTAGCAGAGACTTGTGTTCGCGTACTCGAAGCCCAATCCGCATCTGCCGAGGTTTTTATCCAGCTTGCAGAAAGGGCGATAAAGGACCGCGATTACGCTCGCCTCGACAAACTGGGCGATCACCTTGCCCGCCGATATTCGTCGAGCGAGATAGCGGAGATCGTTCGACAGACAGATCTGCCGCAGATACGTGCTATTGCCTACGAAACGCTGGCGATGATGCCCGTTCAGGCACTGATCCCGCTCCTCGACGATCCGATCTATGCCGGTATCGCCGCAGTATCGCTGGAACAAAAAGCTTACGAATTTGAATCTGAAGAGGCTCGGGATGTTTTAGATCAGTTTGATGAAGAAAGCGGAAGTGCGGGCCAATCCTAGTTTTTCGTTCCTTTTACCGGGTGTTTTTTCTCCCAGTCTTTCCCAAATCCCCAGCGAAACGGAGTCGGGAGGAAGCCTACCCCGCCTGTCCGAACGCCAACCCACATTATTTTTGAGATGAATCGATGGCCTTTGGACCGCACGCATTCGCTTAATCTATTGTCAGCCGCTCGCCGCTCTTTTTTGGTTCCGCCGAAAAAATACGCCTTATCATGTTCTACGCAGCAATCAGCATAGTTTCCATCGGGAAATGAACTGCAGTTATCGCTGACGTAATTTTCCGGAAGTTTGCGAGTATCGGCCCCCTGGGGGAATATCCCGAGGACCAAACCCGCAATAACAACTATCGCTAAGAAAAACTCACGGCTACGCATATCTCATCTGAAGTATCAGGCTGCGGAGAGAGCACCTTCGCTAATTGGCTTCAGCCGATCTGGATACATCGGAAATTTAGCGGTTATTTCGGCTACACCTTTCTTAACGCTCGATCGTACCTCTTCCGATTCCGGTTCGTGAATGACGGATGCGATCATCTCACCGATCAATTTCATCTCACCTTCTTTCATTCCCCGGGTCGTAAGTGCCGGCGTGCCCAGTCGAATTCCCGAAGCCACGAATGGTTTCTGGGTGTCGAACGGAATGGTGTTCTTATTGACCGTAATGTGAACCTCGTCAAGTGCCTTTTCAGCCGCTTTGCCCGTAATTCCCTTGCCGTCCATGTAAACGTCCACGAGCATCAGATGATTGTCCGTGCCTCCGGAAACGATACGGAGCCCGGAATCGGCGAGAGTTTGCGCCAGCTCTTTTGCATTATTGATCACCTGCTGCTGATAGCCTTTGAAATCGCTCTGAAGAGCCTCGCCAAATGCCACCGCCTTTGCCGCGATGATGTGAATAAGCGGCCCGCCCTGCACGCCCGGAAACACGCTGCGATTCACATCAGCGGCAAACTCTTCACGGCACAGGATCAGACCGCCACGCGGCCCTCGAAGTGTCTTGTGAGTTGTCGTCGTCACGAACTCGCAATGCGGCACCGGTGAAGGATGGAGGCCGGCCGCTACCAATCCTGCGATATGTGCCATATCAGCCATCACTTTTGCCCCGACCGATTGAGCTATTTCGCCAATGCGTGCAAAATCGATCGTCCGCGGATACGCCGAAGCTCCGCAGATAAGCAACGTCGGCCGTGATTCCTCAGCTTTTTTCTGAAGTTCATCGTAGTCGATCTGCTCTGTGTCCTTATTAACGCCGTAATCAGCAACGTGGTAATTGATGCCGGAAAAATTCAGCGGATGTCCGTGCGTTAGATGTCCGCCATGTGCCAGACTCATCCCGAGTATGGTATCGCCGTGATTCAACGCAGTCATCAAAACAGCCATATTTGCCTGAGCACCAGAATGCGGCTGCACATTGGCGTGCTCAGCACCAAAGATCTCCTTCGCCCGGTCGATCGCCAGATTCTCGACCACATCTGCAAATTCGCAGCCGCCGTAGTAACGCTTAGATGGATAACCCTCGGCGTATTTATTGGTAAAAACAGTTCCCGCAGCCTGCAAAACGGCCTCTGAAACGAAATTCTCCGAAGCGATCAGCTCCAGCCCATCAGTTTGCCGTCTAACTTCATTATCGACCGCACCACTGACAGCGGGATCGGCCTGTTCCAAACCTTCCGTAAAAAATCTGTTGATTAAGTTTTTTTCCATTGTCCCTTGATTATAAATGCTTCTTGAAACAAATCAAAAATTCCCTTGGTTAAGTTTCGCCGTAACAATGGCGAATCCAAATTCTCCGGCCGCGCGAAAAAACGTATTAGAAAAAATAATTAACTCTACATTCATGGCATTAACTAAAATTATGAAACTACAAAAATCAGATCTGTTTATCCTCGCTGCCGCGTTTTTTTCATTCCTCTTCTCTGTCTCCCTGTGGTTTGGGGTATTTGGTGAGGGAAATCGAGATACCGCTATATTTGTTGGGCTTTGGGTGCCCTCGATACTCGCGTTGGGGCTTTACGGAACAACGACCAGGACAAAAATATGAATAACCTCATCGTTTTTTGCGTCGGCGTACTAGTAAGTGTCTTGGTCGTCTACGGGATATTTACCCAGGTAGTTTCTGAGATGTATTCGGCCCGAAACCCCGTTCAAGCAGAAAATCAGGAATGAAGGCTGCAATAAGGCCAGCTAGATCATTTGACTGAATTCTGCTTCATCCAACACGGGAACGCCCAAGGATTCAGCTTTTGTCAACTTGGACCCGGCATCGCTTCCGGCCAGAACAAAATCAGTTTTCTTGCTCACGGACGAAGAAACGCGGCCGCCGCGTTCCTCGATCAGTTTTGCCGCCTCATCGCGTGTGTAGTTTTCGAGTTTGCCGGTCAGAACGAAGGTTTTGCCGACGAAGCGTTCGTCCAGCAGGGCTGTCGACGATGCGTCAGTTTCTGTTTTGACGCCGGCGGCTTTGAGGCGGTTGACGAGGTCAATGTTTCGCGGATCGCGGAACCACTCATAGACACTCTCGGCGACCGCTAAACCGATCTCGTGAATATCGTCGAGTTCCTGCACACTCGTTTCGGCAAGACGATCTATCGAACGGAAATGATTTGCGAGGATCTTCGCATATCGTTCGCCGACGTGGCGGATATCGATCCCGTAGAGCAGCCGCTGCAGGCCGCGTTCCTTGCTCGCGGTGATCTGGTCAATCAGGTTCGTCCCCGATCTTTCCGCCATCCGCTCAAGTGATGCGATCTGTTCAACGGTCAGTGAATAGAGATCCGCAACGTCTTTGACCGAGCCGTTATCGACCAGCGTATTGATGAGAACTTCGCCGAGGCCTTCGATATCCATCGCCTTTCGCGAGGAAAAATATCCGATCCGGGCCTTAACCTTTGCCGGACAAACTTCATTTGTACATCGACGAACGGCCTCACCCTCAGGCCGTATTGCCTCCGAGCCGCAAACCGGACATATTCGAGGAAATTGAAATTCCATCTCGCTGCCGTCGCGTTTCGTCGTCACGACCGACAAGACCTGCGGGATGATCTCGCCGCTTTTTTCGATCATCACATAGTCGCCGATCTTTAAGTCGAGGCGTTTGATCTCGTCTTCGTTGTGAAGCGAGGCTCGGGAAACGGTTGTTCCAGCTAGCAACGTTGGCTCAAGATGCGCAACCGGAGTCAAAGCCCCCGTTCGGCCAACCTGAATTCCGATCCCGAGTAGCCGAGTCGTTGCCTGACGTGCAGGATATTTGTATGCGATCGCCCAACGCGGGGCTTTGGTCGTTGCCCCGAATTCGTCCTGCAGAGCCGTCGAATTCACCTTTACGACCACCCCGTCGATCTCATAGTCGAGCGAATCGCGGACCGTTTCCATTTCGGCGACGAACGCCGCCAGTTCATCAAAATCGGCACATAAGCGACGATTAGGATTCACGTTAAATCCGTTCCTTTCGCACCACTCAAAATTCTCCCAGTGCGTCGCAAACATCTTCGAACTGCCGGTAAACGCGTCGTACGGAAACATATCGAGCCGCCGCGAAGCGACGATCGCGGAATCGAGCATCCGCAGCGTTCCCGACGCACAATTCCGTGCGTTCGCAAACTGCTTTTCGCCCTGCATGTCGAGTTCAGCGTTGATCTTTGCGAACTGCGACCGCGACAAAAATACCTCACCCCGAACCTCAGCGTGTTCCGGAGCATCCGCCTTTAATTTAAGCGGAATCGACCTGATAGTCTTAACATTCTGCGTAACCTCGTCGCCCTGCTGGCCATCACCGCGCGTGGCTCCGGTCGCAAGAATTCCATGCTCGTAATGGAGCGAGACGCTTAAACCATCGATCTTAAGTTCCGCGACGTAATCCAGCTTTCGCCCCTCGGCCAGCTTCTCACACCGTTCAGTGAATGCCTTCAGATCGTCAAGATCGTACGAGTTGTCCAACGACATAAGCGGAACCGTATGGGTGAAAGGCTTTAGGCCCGTCGCCTTGCCGCCAACGCGCTGGGTTGGGCTGTCCGGCGTGATCAGTTTCGGATATTCGGCCTCGAGGCCTTTCAGCCGTTCAAGCATCTGGTCAAACTCAAGATCAGAGATCTCAGGTGCGTCGGCAAGGTAATAGAGATCGCTGTGCCGGTTGATCTCTGCACGAAGATCTTCGATCACTCTTTGAACATCTAAACTCATAAGCCCTAACTCAAAAATTTGGCGATCAGCCGGTGAAAATGATGCGTTCCCTGCTCTTTTGTCGGCGAATATCTGCCGTGCGAATAGAACCTCGAACGAATTCCCTTCTGTACGCTCTCAACAACGGCTTCGTCTTCCATCTCGACACCGTGCAGGTCAGCTCCGGCTCCTGCATCGATCAACGATCCATCGCGGACGTAGGTATAAAATTCGACAACCGTTTTCGATGGTGTGACCGGGCGAACTACGTTCACGGACACTCCCCAAGGATAATAGTTCAGCATCAGGTTGGGGAAAACGAACAAATACCTCGCAGCCACCTCGCCCGCATCGTCATAACCGGTCTGAAGGCTCGAATAACGGAACGTGTCCGTCGTATAAGTTCCATAATCAACGACCGCGTTCAATACCGGATGAACATACGGGATATGAAAACCCTCGAGATAATTTTCGCAGTACAAAGCCCAGTGAGCGTCGACCTCATATTCGCGTGTCGCCGTTAGCTTTAGTCCTGCGGTCTCGAAATTATCAAACGATGAAAAAGCATCGTCAACAAATGCGTCGAAAGTCTCGACAGGATCAATTGACGCAAACAGGAATCCGTCTTTTTCCGCAAGGGTGATCTTTGTGAGATCGTCGCTCTTGCACGGAAAATTCTCGACCTCCTCAAATTCCGGCATCGACAGGAATTTGCCGTCGAGCGAGAATCGGCGCCCGTGATAACCGCAGCGAATCAGATTTGCCTCGCACGGCTCCTCGATGAGGATCTTGCCGCGATGGGTGCAGACGTTTGAAAGACAGGAAACGGCTTCGTTTTTCTTAACTAGAAGGATGGGTTCGTCTAAGAAACCCGGCAACATCGTCACAGGCCGCAGGCCGGAAAACTCATCCTTATGCCCCAGAAAATGCCACGCTTTCGCGAAGATCTTTTCTCGGGACATCTCGAAATATCGCTCGTCCGCATAAAAATCGGTGGAAAGCGTCCTGGCTTTTCGAATGTCCGGATCGATCTCGAATTGTGACATTTTTAGTCTTTATAGAGCAGGTACGCGGGCCTTACGGCGTCGCGACGGAAAGCCCGGCCCGCCAATCCGGCGGAAAAAGCGGCCTGAAACTCGCCGCGAATGCGAAGCTGCTCGGCTAGCGCCGCCGCAGGATCTGACGCAACCAGCCCAGCCCAGTCATTTGTGATCACGATCTCGGCTTCGGGTTTTCGGTCGTCGATGAATTTCTCGCCCGCCGCGAGAGCCGCAACCTTGGGGCTTTCCAAATGCCATTCGGCGATCAAACGGTCGCTCGCGAGGCCGATCTTGGCATCCGGAGCGGTCGTGTAATCGACCCCGTAGAAATCCACCTCATATTCGGCAACGATCGCGCCGAGCTTTTCGAGATTAAAATACGCATTTCGAGCCTTCATCGGTTCAAATGTCCACTTAATGTATTTTACGCCCTCGCTAAGGGCTCGGCGGCGTTGACCCCATTTAAGTTTTGCTCCGATCCCATGGCTTTGGTATTCCGAACGAACGCCGGTCATGTGGGAATAGAATGCGTGCTCGCCGCGCACGAAAGCGGGCACGCTGAGCACAAATCCCGCCAGCCTGTCACCGTCATAAGCCCCGAGCGTAAAGCCTCCTGCGTTTTTTGTGACAATGAAATGCCGGACCGGCGAAAGCTCGACCTCCGGCAATTGGAACACGTCACGCTGCAGTTGAACGCACTCGGCTAGCTGATCGAGCGTCGCACACTCGCGTATTTCTATCTCGTTTTGCATCAATTTCTCGTATTGCTTCTTAAAAATCGTATCAGAAGTATTTATTAAACGCTAAAAAAAGGCTTAACTTTTCAGCCGGGCATTTGTTATCATTATAGTTGGTGATTTCCTCGCCTTCCCGCTCATCCTTCGTCATACAAAATGACTCCGCAATCCGAACTCGAAATAAAGGGCACTTTTTACAAGCATCCATTCGCTGAACTTCTCGTTGAGATAGGACAGGCCGGGCTGAACGGCTCGCTGCGCGTTGCCAGAAAAGAGGCGAAATGCGTCATCTATTTCAAGGGCGGGCAAGTCGTTTTCGCGGTTTCAAATGCCAGATCGACGCGGCTTTTTGACATCCTTCTCAGACAAGGAAAGCTGAAAAAGGACGACTTGGTTCAAATTCCGAATTTTTCAAACGACTTCGAATTCACGAAGTATCTTATCGAAAAGAACTTTCTGACCAAGGCTGATAGCGACCGGCTGTTCACGGATCAGATCCAAGGCATCGTGCTCGACATGCTGACCTGGGACGAAGGCGAATGGACTTTCAGCCCGCATGCACGGATCCGTGATGGCTTATCCTTCGCGATCGATATGACGAGCCACCTGATGAACTACAGCCGGTGCCTGTCTAACGATGCGATCCTGAACCGGTTTCGCACGCTGGATGAAACATTTCGCCGATCGACAGCTTCTGAAATGGGCGTTGATCTCACTCCCGAAGAAGGTTTCGTCCTATCGCGGGCTGAGGACGGCCATCTTTCAGCGTCAAACCTGATCAGTCTTTCAGCGATGCCTGAGGTCGATGCGCTGCATACTCTCTACAATCTATGGGTTGGCGGCCTTCTTGTTCGTGACAATTGGAATCCGGCGTTTTCACGGACGTTTGTATCAGCTATCAAATCTGCCAAATTCGAGCTTAAGGCAGAGAAGAAGGAACGCGAGTCGTTCCCCAAGACAACGAAGCCAGAGGTCGAGGAAATTCCTCCGACTCCTTCTGAACCTTTATCCGAACCTCGCAAGGAACCGGAAAGCGTCATCCCGCTTGAGGATTATCTCCTTCGCGTCGAAAGGGCGGCCACTTATTACGACATTCTCGGTGTCGACCCAAAAGCGGATGCCGGCGAGCTCAAACGAGCTTATTTCCATCTTGCGAAAAATTTTCACCCGGACCGATATCACTCCGAGGGCGGTATTCAGTTAAAGCGTATCCAGAGCGCCTTTACGGAGCTCGCCCAAGCTCACGAAACCCTCAAGAACGCAGAAACGCGGGAAATCTATGATTACCGGATGCGTAAGGAACTGGTCGAACGCGAGAACCGCCAGGCAACCGGCACGAATGGAGCGGCAGGCATTCAGATGCAGCAGGCTGGCGAAAATTTCGACCGCGGGCTCAGCTTGCTCATGGATGATGATCCGGATGGAGCGGTACCATTCTTTGCTCGAGCCGCGCATTTTGCTCCTAAAAATGCTCGATACCGCGCCTACTACGGAAAAGCCTTATCGTTCGATGAAAAGCAGCGGCATAAAGCCGAATCTGAGATGCAGGCGGCTCTCAAGATCGACCCGAACAATGCTACTTACCGGATCATGCTCGCCGAGTTCTTCATCCAGTTCAGTCTGATGAAGCGCGCTGAGGGCGAACTAAACAGGCTGCTCGCGATCTTTCCAAGTAATCGGGAAGCCCGTGAGTTGCTTGACAGCATCAAGGTGCAAAGTTAGCCCTCTCCGACGATATTTGGGCCCCAAAAATCAAAACCGAATCTACACTTGAAAGTTCTTCCTAAATCAGGCGAAACTAGAAGCGTGGAAAGCATTCTCGTCAGCAGCAAGGAAAACGAAGGTGACCTCTTAAAATTATCGGCAAAGATCGATGGTTTTGAGGGCTACCACAGCCCGCACGGCCAGCGGATCGCGGCGATCGCTGACGTGATGGCTACGGCTTTCAACCTTGCCTCGCGCGACCGCTTTTTTCTGCAGCAGGCGGCGTTGATCCATGACATCGGCGAAATGTCGATGAACCGCGAATACATCCGCGTGCCGCGAGCCCTGGTCGAGACCGAAAGTCTCGATCTTCAGCGGCATCCAGTAATCGGCGAACAGGAAGCCTCAAAACTCGGCCTTCCCCGCGGCGCTCAGCTTATCATTCGCTGGCATCATGAATGGTGGAACGGCAGCGGTTATCCTGACGGCCTCGAGGGCGAACAGATCCCTTTGGCTGCACGCATTCTTCGCGTGTCCGACACTTACGCCGCTATGACGGCGGCGCGGCCCCATCGAGCTGCGAAAACCGCTGAGGAAGCGAAAAAATATCTTATCGAATGGTCCGGCATCGAATTTGACCCGGCGGTTGTCAAAGCATTTCTCGCCGCCGCCCAAAAAGCCCAAACCAAACCGCAGCCCGTGCTTCAGGCTCAGACGGTGTAACGATCTCTATGCACGGCCAAACAAAAATTTCACCACGGAGCTGGCTCGCGTTCGATCTGAATGTTCTGCGTCGGCTTACCTTTACTTCGGTCGCCCTGCCGTTTACCGAGCAAACCTCACTCGGGGCTTATTTGAAGCGCTGGAACGTTAGGGTTGCGGCTAACGATCCGCTCCGATGTGCCTCCACCCGTTCGCTCGCGCACATCGCCAACAGCGGTGAAAGCCTATCTGGCGCCGACGTTGAGATCGTTCTCGAAGACGCGTATGTTCCCGGCTACAGGCTCAATAATCACGCTCTGGCAAATTGGTTCAGCGAGACTGACGCGTGGTGGTTCGATAATGTAAGAAAAAACATCGACAGGCTGCAAACGCCGATGTCGCGAGCGATAGCATCGAGCGTTGCGATGGCAACGGGCGACTATGTGCTCTCGTTCAATAGCGACACCCGCGAACTGCGGCAGCCGCTCTCGAACGTCTTCCGGAGGTTGCTGTCAATACAGCCGGTCACGTTCAATAATGGTCAGAATAACACCAGCGATAACAAGATCGCCGATGATTTCATCGCGGAAACCCCGGCCGATCTGATGTTCCTGCGTCTACCACAGGCTCATGCTCAGGCCGAACGCACCCATCTCGGCCGCGCGGCGTGGCGCGAAGAATGGCTTCGCGGCGGCAGCGATTTCTGGGCAGATCTCGAATCCAGCCTGCACGGCAAACTCGGAGCCGCGACCGAAACAAAATCTCAGTACCTGCACCTGCTCGAGGAAACCCTCCGGCGTGCCTCGCACAACAAAAAATGGGCCATCGCCCACGTCGAAGACGGCTTCATCCAAACCCAGGACATCGCCGACACCGTCGCCAAGATCCGCCGCGTCGATACCGTTTACACTAAGGATTTTTCCGAGTTAACGGGAACGAAGGCCGTGATAATTACTGCCTAAGTGCACAAGCCCGCTCGTAAGCAAGGGCGATTCAAGCAGCTTAATGATCAGTCAGCGGTCAGTTTGATTATTGTCCAAATTGAGAGAATCGCCCTTGCTTATACGCGGGCTTGTGCATTGCTCGGTTCCGTCTTCTTCTCCCGCAAGAACCAAACAATACCCGCGAGAGCGGACAAGACTCCTGAAATGATCGTCAGGGTCTGCGGCGTGATGTAGAACATCATTCCGCTTGCGACGTAGCTTGAGAGGCCGAACATTGTGAGTTCCGCACCGCGATCCAGCGTTGAAATCCGGCCGCGGATGTAATCGGGCAGGCTGCGTTGGAACATCGTTTCCTGCACCGCGTACTCGACTCCAACTATCGCCCGCGAAACAAACACGATCACACTGAACAGCCACAGCGTCGGCATAAAAGCCGCCAGCGAAAACAGGACTCCGTGAATTATCAGCGTCCAGCCTATAAAACCGTGATTGAAGCCCTTGCGGTCTAGATATATAGATGTTCGACGCGCGATAAGCATCCCGAGCGTCAGCCCAAATCCAGTCGCCGTCCACAACATCGCGACCGCGACATCCGGATTCCAGCCCTCGGTCCCCGCAAAATAAACGCCGCCGATCCGCTCAAAAATAACATTGATCGACCCGCCGCCGGTTGCCCAGATAACGTTCATTATCAGGATCGTTAGAGCGAAATGATTCTTGACCGTATAGCTCAACCCTTCGCGGAGCTCAGTCATGAAGGAAGGCCTTTCTTGCCTCCCTTCCTTATGCATCCTCGCCCCGGTCTCCTCATCCCGAGTCGCTTCTTCCGGAATCAGCCAAACCGTGTACGCCGAGATGAGAAATGAAGCCGCGTTGATGATAAACGCCGCCTTGTAACCAAAAGCCGCCGCCGCCCAGCCGCCAAGCGCCGAGCCGATCGCCATAAGCAGGAATCGGGTCGAAAAGAGCAACGCGGTCCCGGCCAGCAAGCCTTCCTTACCCGTCAGATTTGGAGCCGCCGCATTCTTAGCCCCGTCAAAGAAGGCTCCGAAAAAGTGAAGCAAAACCGTTGCAAGGTAAGCGATCCACAGATCGCCCGGGTCATTCACAAACAAAAACGACAGAGCGATCGCCACCCGAAACAGATCGGTCCAGATCATCACCTGCCGCCGCGAAAAGCGATCAACGAACGTACCCGCTATCGGCGAAGCCAGCGCGAACGGTATCAACCTCGCCACAAAAAATAATCCCGCCGCCGTCGGCGAAGCCCCCGAAACCAGGCGCACGAGTCCCAACCCGGCAATAAAATTGAACCAGTTCCCCAACTCCGAAATGAATTGCCCGGCCAGCAGATTGCGAAAATTCTTATTCCCGCGGATCAACTCACCGTAGGTCAGCGAATGCATTTAGATAGGATAAAGCTTGGCCCTCAATTTGTCAGACCTCTGTGTTAAACTGTTAGTATGACCGTTGCTGTAACAATTCCCGATGAGCTGGTTACGGATGCTCAGGGTCTGTCTCGCGACCTCCTAGAAGCCTACACGATCGAGAAATTTCGGCTCGAAGAGATAAGTCTTGGACGTCTAAGAGAAGTGCTTGGCCTCTCGATCGATGAAGCCAATATCCTGCTGAAAGAACGCCGTCTGCCCTCTCAATTTGATCGGGAGTATTTGGAACGCGATCGACAGACGATCGAGAGCCTGCTTCGCAAATACTAGTTGTTTCGGACACAACACCTCTCCATTACCTGATATTGATTGGGCGGATGACATCCTCCCGGCTCTTTTTGCGACTGTGGTGGTGCCGACAGCCGTTCTCACTGAGATGGTGCATCACAATGCCCCGTCCCAGATCCAGTCCTGGGCGAACAACTTACCCGCTTGGGTGACTCTTGAGACTTCATCGACCGCGTCGGGCTCGAAACTGAACGGGCTGGGCCCGGGAGAAACGGAAGCTATATCAATTGCACTCGAACTTCACGCAGATGCGTTACTCCTGGATGATAGACGAGGTATTCGTGAGGCCACTCGCTGCGGACTTTCGACCATCACGACGCTTGGCGTTCTGGAGTTCGCTTCGTCACAAGGACTCCTAAACCTTGCCTCCGCATTCGACGAGCTCGGAAAAACCAGCTTTTACATGCCGCCGCCGGATATGTTGCAGGAAATACTCGACCGGGCCGCCCTTAGCCGTAAAACCGCATAGGCCAGGCAGCTAAACACCTCTTTCACCGCCCTGATAGTATTGCAGTGAATATCCACCGTGTCCGCGATCTCCTGAGCATATCCTCCGCTCATTGTCGTTACGATCGGAATGCCTTCGTCGCGGGCGAATCGCAGTACGGCTTCGTCGCGGCGGCGTAGGCCTTCTTTGGTCAGCTTCAGACGGCCGAGCCGGTCGTTTTCGTATGGGTCGGCTCCGGCGAGGTAGAAGATGATGTCGGCGTTGTGCAGCCGCAGGCGAGACAACGCGTGGTCGAGGGTTTCGAGATATTCTTCGTCAGCGGTTCCGTCGGCAAGTTCGATATCGAGCCGAGATGTCTCCTTAAAAAGCGGAAAATTCTTCGCTCCGTGCATCGAGAATGTAAATACCTCAGGTGAATCCTGAAAGATGAACGCCGTGCCATTGCCCTGATGAACGTCCAGATCGATTATCAAAAACCGGCTTGCCAGATTTTCACGCTGAAGAACGCGGATCGAGACCGCCACGTCATTCAGCACACAAAACCCCTCGCCGCGATCGGGATATGCGTGATGCGTGCCGCCCGCGAGATTAGACGAAACGCCGTCAACTAAAGCCCGACGCGAAGCGTTGATCGTTCCAGATATCGCGTGCATCGACCTTCGCACCAAGGATTCCGACCATGGCAGCCCGAGCTTGCGTATCTCCTTCGCCGTCAGCCGCCCTTCGATCAGCCGCGTGATGTAATCCTCGGTGTGAACGAGCAGCAGATCGTCTATCGCAACTCGCTCCGGGGCAACTATCTCATCCGGCGATAAAGTGCCCTCCGCGAGCAAAATATCCTTCGCTATCTCAAATTTACGGATCGGAAAAACGTGGCCTTCGCCGATGTCGGCATAGTAGTAGGGCGAATAGAAAATACGGTATTCGGACATCTATTTAGATGTTAGTTTGCGGCGTTCATTTAGTAAATCAACCGGAAATGGAGGGTGGCATCACCGGGCTGTGATGCCAATGATCTTGCTCGATCACTATTTAGTTCCACGGTTAGAAAAGGTGGGCTGAGGAACGAGGTATTTTTGTAACTTTTCTGCGGCGGTTTAGGGCAGACTGGTCTCGTTCGACCGCTTTCGCACCCAGCCGGTCAAGCGTCTAAATGTGAGTGCGAATCCTGTATAGACCAGAAACGCGCCGCCGATACATGCGATGAATCCGATGATCTGGCCAATGATGCCGAAAGATTCGCCGGTGTGCGTAAATCTTGACCACGACCGAAGCTGCTGAGCCGCGTTACGCTTTTCGTACGGGTCCCATTTTGTGATCTCGCCGCTCGCGGCGTCGAGCGTCAGCGTCGATCGGGCAAAAATGTTAAGCGACTTGCCTTCGTCGATCGTGAAAACCGCATCCTTCGCGGCGGGCAACCGCATCGAGATAGACTTCCAGCCTTCGCTTTGAGCGGCGGCACGCGACCAGAGTGAATTAATATTCTCCGGGATCACAAAAGCCTGTTCGGCAGACGGAGCGTTCTTCGGCGGAGCCGGAGCCTGCGGCGTGGGAACTTCATTGCCGGTCAGCGTGTAAAGCAAATTCCCCGCCCATTGATACGAGATAATTGCCGCCGTGGTCGTTAGGATCACCAGCACCAGCGATGACCAAAATCCAATTGTATTATGCCAGTTAAAATCGCGTGCCTTGCCCGACTCGGTCGAGCGAAACCAAAGGACTGGCCTAAAATGCTTCCACGTAAACTTTCGCGGAAACCATATGTATACGCCTGAGATCGCCAGGAAAAGGAACATCAGATTGCACGCACCCGTGATCGCTTTTCCAATGGGACGCCCGTCGCCTGACAGAGCGATCCAGCGATGCAGATCGGTCATCGTTCCGAAGAACGCCCTTAGGCTCTTGTTCCCTTCACCAGTTATTGCTCCCGTATTAGGATCAACAAATACCAAGCCTTCACGGCCGAGAGCAAACGTGACCGAAGCCGCCGGGTTGTTCGATACCGCCATTGACGAAGGTTTCGCATTCGGCTTCTGCTCCAGCACCTTGGCCAGCAATTCCTGCTCGCTCAGTCGTTTTTCACCTACAGTCACGAACCGCTGGCCGTACTCGACCCTTTCGAGAATATTCTTCTCAAACGACAGAGCCGCTCCGGTCACGCACATGATAAAGATCACGATCCCGCCCAGCACACCCGCGACCAAGTGCAGCCAGAACAATGTTTTACGAAAT
The DNA here is from genome assembly GCA_016703965.1 of Acidobacteriota bacterium. Classification (NCBI taxonomy): domain Bacteria; kingdom Pseudomonadati; phylum Acidobacteriota; species Acidobacteriota bacterium. Next base: position 485,823 of record JADJBB010000002.1, on the reverse strand, counting down.
ATTTTCATCTTTTTTTGTGTGCTTTCGTGAATTTTCGTGGTTACTTCTTGAGAATTGGAACAACGAAAATACACTAAAGATCACGAATCTCGTTTATTGCACGGACGCGTTCATGTAGGTCTCGCCATCGTGATCCATCAGGTCAAAGATCGAGCCGTCGCGGACCGGCCAATCGCTGTAGTTGATATCGACGACGGCCTCAGTGAAGCCCGAAAACTCTTCTCGCGTAAAATTCAACACCATTTTCCCGACAGACATATGAACCACCCCACATCCGCGGCACTGCCAAGCTGTCACATTTGCCATGTTTCGAACCGGTTTCGCCGTTCTCGTGATCTCCATCCATGAACCTCCTAAATAGTTGATCTTTTTTTGTTTTGTCTTTCAGATTCTAATGATAATGATTTTCATTATCATTAATGAAAATGAGAATATCGGAACAGAAATTCTCTGTCAATTGGGGAAGTGAATTTAAAAACTTGTCGGGAAAATCGAAAACGCCGCCGGGCCAATTGTCCCGAGCGGCGTTAGACAGAATGTGAAACTGGAATACTAGTTTCCCGTAAAATTCGGCGGGCGTTTCTCAAAAAACGCTGCAACGCCTTCTTTGAAATCAGCCGATTTGCCGGATTCGATCTGGCATTCGTGTTCAAGGGCGAGCTGCTGGGAGAGATCGTTTGACGACGAAGCGTTTAGCATTCGTTTGATACGGCCGATCGATCCGGTCGGGCCGCCCGCGAGTTTGGCGGCCATCTTTGCGGCTTCGATCTCTAGTAACTGCGGCTGAACGACGTGGTTGATCATACCGATGCGCAAGGCTCTTTCTGCCGTTACGGCATCGCCGGTCATGAAAAGTTCGGCAGCGATCTTGTCACCGACGGCACGCGGCAGGAAGAACGTTCCGCCGCAATCCGGCGACAAACCGATCCGCACAAAAGCCTCGCGGAACGACGCGTCTTCAGCCGCAATGACGATGTCGCACGCTAGGGCAAAATTCACGCCCGCACCCGCACAAACGCCGTTAACTGCCCCGACAAACGGTATCGGCGTCTCGCGCATCAGCCTGATCACGTCGTGCAAAGCCCCGAGCGGATCTTCAAGAAATGCCTCGATGCGGCCTTCTTTTTCCCACATGGACTGCATCTCACGCAGATCGCCACCGGAGCAGAAGGCACGTCCGGTTCCGGTCAGGATCACGGCACGAGCACCATCCGCAACGGCCTGCCGAAACGCAGCCCCGAGATCCAGCGTCAGTTGCATCGACAAAGCATTCAAAGCATCCGGCCGGTTCATCGTCACGGTCGCGACGCCATCTTTTAACTCGTATAAAACAGTCTCAAAAGTCATATCTTAAAAAGGTCTCTCCATCTTCCTAAGCATGCCGAGCGCGCGACCTGCTCGCTTCGTGGCAATCTTTGCACATTACCGAGCGCCCGACCTTTGGCTGAAAGGGCACCGTGTCGTGTCTTCCGCAGTTGTCGCAGACGATCTCAAATCGCGCCGGAGCATCAGGCCGCAGCGCAGCTTTTTTCGAACGGCACCTCGGGCAGCGCTGCGGGGCCATCATATTTCGCTGATAGAACGCTTCCTGTTCTTTCTCGCTAAAAATAAAAATGTCTTTACATTGAACACATGGAATTTCCACGTCGGGCATAGCACACCTCCAAAGGGCAAAATTTGTCGGTTAATTTCACGATTTTAGCACACACTTTCTCAAACGTTGCTATTCCCTTTGATGCAAATTATATTGAATCCATATGGAACACAAAACCGCTACCTGGCACCGCTGGGAGGACATGCCGAAAGAGTCGGTGACCGACCTGCTCGACCGCCGTTTGATCACGGCTGACAAGATGATGCTCGCTCATGTCTACCTCAAAAAAGGCTGCATCGTACCGCAGCATTCGCACGAGAACGAGCAGCTCACCTACATCCTTGAAGGAGCCCTCAAATTCTGGATCGGCGAAGAAATGCGTGAACAGATCGTCCGAGCCGGCGAGGTATTAGTAATTCCCGGCAACGTCCTTCACAAAGCCGAAGCTCTCGAAGACACGCTCGACGTCGACATCTTCAGCCCACCGCGTCAGGACTGGATCGATAAGACGGATGATTATTTGAGGAAGTGATCCTTGATCGTTGATCGTTGATCGTTGATCGTTGATCGTTGGCAAACATAATCCCATCAACCATCAACCATCAACAAACAAATCCCAATGAACCTCGGACTAAACAACAAGATCGCCCTCGTTTGTGCCGCTTCGCAGGGCCTCGGCTTTGCGGTGGCTGACGAACTCGCTGCCGAGGGTGCGTCGCTTATCATTTGTTCGCGTAGTGACGCGAATATCAGTAAGGCAGCTGACGCTATTCGTGATAGACGCGGCGGCGGGGTTCTCGCGGTCGCGGGTGACCTGTCCGTCGCCGCCGATATCGAACGCATCGTTGCGGCGGGCATCGAAAAATTTGGCCGGATCGATATTCTCGTCACCAATGGCGGCGGGCCGCCGGCGGGGAATTTTGACTCGCTTGATGCCGCCGCATGGGAAACGGCGACCCGCGTCGTCCTGACGAGCGTTCTCTATCTGACGCGTCTCGTGCTTCCGGGGATGAAGGAGCGCGGTTGGGGCCGCATTCTGAATATCACATCGATCGCCTCAAAACAGCCGGTCGAGAATCTGATGCTTTCGAACAGCTTACGGGCGGCGGTCACCGGCTTTGCCAAAACCCTCGCGGGCGAGGTCGCGGCTGACGGCATCACGGTCAACAACATCCTTCCCGGCTACACCCGCACCGAACGGCTCGAAGAACTTATCGACTTCCTCGCCGAAAAAGAATCGCTCACCGCCGACGAGATCAAGGCTCGCTGGTCGTCCGAGATCCCGATGCGACGCCTCGGCGAACCCACGGAATTCGCCGCCCTCGCTGCGTTTCTTGTCTCTGAGCGTGCGAGCTACATCACGGGCAGCTCGATTGCCGTAGACGGCGGCTGGATCAAGTCGCTGTTCTAAAAGAACCGCCTGCGTGAGCGGGCGGAACGAACTCAATAAACAATAACGTTCCTCAAATGCCGAGTCCCGACCGCCCGCCTACGCAGGCGGTTCTGACTCAAGTCGATCAAAACCGGTGCAGACGGCAATCGACGCCGCGGCCGAGCATGTTGACGGCGATCGAGACCGCGTCGATCTGGTCGTCGTGGCGTCCGTTCGGAAAACGGCAGATCTCGTCGACAAATTCGTCATTCCACGCGCCGCGAACGAGAATGACTTTGCCCTCCTCAGCCAGATTCAGCCACGCCAGAGCCCGCGTCAGCTTATCGGCAGTAACGTAGACCGCCCGAAACGCGTACCGCCACAGTTCCCTGTCGCGGCGCAGCTCCTGAACGACCGCCTTTCCGTGCGCTGCCGCTTCCACGCCGTGCTCGGTGTTCGCCTCGAACTTCATCCGCTCGACGATAAAGCGACGCTGCTCGGGATACTCGATCCGCGCCCTAAAGCCGTCCGCGATGTACAGATTTCCCTGCTTATCGAACGCACACCGAAAGCTCGCCGTGTAATCGGCCGAAGTTTTGGTTGAGATCGCGAGATCGTAACCCCGCTTCCAACGCAGCCCGTCGGGAGCCTTGTCAACGATATTCTTAAACCAAGCCCGCTTAAACCGCCCGCCCTCCAGCGGCACCGGCCGCTGCTGATACAACGCCGAAAACGAATACGATCCAAGCTTTCGCTTGTATTTCAACAAAGTCTTCGCCGGATATCGCTTAGGACAAAGAGCCTCGCCTTCCTTACGGCCGAGCGGATCGACTGGAACGCAAGCATCCTGCTTGCCAACGCCGGTTCCTCCGGCGTGACGACGATCACGATCATTCAACTCGAGAGCACTCTCTAACGACGCCTTCAAAGACCGGCTTGAATGCTTATCTTCAGCATTTTCACTCCCCTGCACCTTTACACCGGAGGAACCGGTGTTGCAGGCGAGGGCGCCTGCGTTCCAGTCGTTTGCATTCTGCGGTTCCGCGAGAGCCGGCAAACAAACCACGTCCCACTTCTCACCACCGCTTTTCATTTCGTTCAACAAACGCCCGGCGAGGTCGTCTTCGTGCCAGCGGGTTTGGATGAGGATGATCGAGGCGTTGGGTTCCATTCGGGTGTAGATGTCGTCGTTGAACCATTCCCACACGCGGTCGCGAAATGCCTCACTCTCAGCCTCTGCCCGGTTCTTCACCGGATCGTCGATCACGATCAACCCCGCACCAAAACCCGCGATGCCCGCTCCAACCCCAACCGATCGAACCACGCCGCCCGTCGGAGTTTCCCATTCGCAAGCAGAATTAAGACGCCTGCCGACTGGAGCGCAAGCATCCTGCTTGCCAACGCCGGTTCCTCCGGCGTGAAGGCGTTCGATACTACTCAAGCCGGATTCACTGGTCGACGGCGCCGCCAAAACTTTCGTTGAATGTTTTCGTTGAGCTTTCCCATTTCGCGGCGCCGTCACGCCAGAGGAACTGGCGTTGGCAAGCAAGATGCTTGCGCTCCAGTCGGCGTCCGCGACGATCCGCTTGATCCGCCGCGAAAACCGGTCCGCGAGCCTCTGGTTATAGCTGCCGATGATCACGTTCAAACCCGCGTCCCTCAGCAACCGCCAGGCCGTGTAGCGGATCGTCACCATCTCGCTTTTGCCGTGACGCGGCGGCATGAATATCATCAGGCGTTTGCTGCTGCCGGCGGTGATCGCGGCGAGCTTTTCGTAGATGTAACGCTGATATTTCCAAGTCCAATGCAGCTCCGGCGACACTTTTTTGAGCCAACTTTCAAAGCTGTTCCGCCCCGCGTGCCGACGCTGCACGATGCGCTTCCGGATCGCGATCGCCGTCTTGTCCCAACCGAACCGCTCCGGCCAGCCCGGCGTCACGCCGTGCGTATGCTTGGTTGCGTATAGCAGCGACCGGTAAAACCGCCACCCACGCCCACGCATCTCCCGCTCGATCCGCTCCGTCTGCCGACCGTTATATTTTAAGTAAAGTTCCCGTGCATCCGCGATCATCTGCGCCGGATATTCTTTGTATCTATTCATAAGATTGACCGAAACCGGAAACACACCGTTGCACATCCGGCCCGGCCAATCATCCTAGCAACAGCCCAAGCAAATTGAAACCCTGTTTTTCTCACATTGATAGGTTATGCACAAATTGTATCGTTTTGCTCAAATTGCTATGTTTTGCGTACTTCGCGTGCAATCAGTTGCAAAAGCCCGCGCGTAAGCAAGGGCGAATCGCGAACGCCAAGATTTCGACCGCTCGCCCGGGTGGGATCTCGAATATCAGAGTTGAATGAATCGCCCTTGCTCACGCGCGGGCTTTTGCACCGGCCTGACCCCGAAAATCTATTGACGTCCGACCAAAAGAGGAATAAACTTCCCGCAGTCGTACAAAGTAACGTTCCCGGTTGTTTTGTCTCCCAAGACCTTACAGCCCTTCTTTGCAATTGCTCAGAACTAGCGGTAAGGAGAATTGATGAATAAAACAAAACTCTTTATATTCCGAGTTGTCGTAAGTTTGGCAAGGCATAAGAGGCAGTATTTTCTTGGCCTAATCCATCTCTCAATTATTTTTTACTTCATCGGCATCGGCGAGCTGTTTGCTCAATCTGAAACTCGACGAGTAAATCAGCGTCCTTGGGCTGGACAGCCTATTACGATCGAAAAAGTTAGGGTAAAGGATAGATCCATTTCATTTCAAGATAGCTTTATTGAGTCCGAGGATTGGTTGAACGGATTTAGTTTTCAAGTTAAGAACATATCTAAGAAAACAATCGTCTATCTCGACATTTCGCTTGTTTTCCCTCAGGACGAGTTCGGAAACCCTACAAAACCAGCGTCAGAAGTTCTGCGTTTCGGAAAATTCCCGAAAGCCGACAGCGATCTTGGTAAAATAGATTCCAACCTGCCAACGTTAGCGCCTGGAGAAAGTGTGACGTTATACGTAAAAAGCTATTTAGAACTCCAGAAATTACTAGAGTACGCCGGTCATCCAAAAAATATTTCGGATGTGACTATCAGGCTTGAAAGAGTTGTTTTCTCAGATGGAACCATGTTTAGCGCTGGTAAGACACTGACTAGGGACCCTGGCGATCCCGAACGCTGGCGGGTCGAGAATGGGGTCCGTCATGCAATCTTGCAATTTTAGTTTGAACCGTATTTCCGAGGAGATCTTCCCGATCGCGACGCCCGCGGAAATCGCGGCTTGCCGCTCTATTTGCGGGCAAGCTTGCTTGCCCGTAAGCATCTGAACAGATCTTGCGGCTTCGCCGCCGCCGAACGTGAGCATGGAAATATTTTTGAGTGTTTGAGCGGCGGCAAGCCGCAATAGGAAGGAAAGATGCCCGGCGAAGCAAGCTTCGCCGCAAATAGAGCGGCAAGCCGCAAAAAGCACCGAACCACTACCCCAATAAAATTCCCTCAACCCCACACGGAATAGAGAAAACACTGTCGCCGGTTGCGGCTATTAGTTCGCCGGCTCGGGTGAAGCAGAGGCCGACAACGCTGTTTCCGGCGACGAAGTGTTCGCAGGTTTTGCCGTCGGGTGAGATCTTGACGATGCCGTGGCGGCCCTGGTAGCAGGCAGCAACGTAAAGGTTTCCGGCTTTGTCGAAGGCGAGGCCTTGGGGGCGGCCGAGGCCGCGGAAGAATTTTTCGTCGAAGCCCTCGTTGTCGATCACGTGGACCGCGTCGTGGCTCGCGAGGCCCGGAGCGGTCATATATAGTTTGCCGTCGGGGCCGAACGCCATGTGATAGGCGGCGACCGAGGCTTCCATGACGGTGAATGTCTCGACCTCGGCAAAATCGCGGACGCGGTAGATCGTGCCCGAACGGTCACCGACGTACATCAGGCCTTTCTGATCGAACGCGAGCCCGGAGGCGATGCCGAGCCCCGTTGCATAAACTGTCGAAGTTCCGTCCCGCCCGATCGCGTAAACCTCGCCCTGAGCACGGTTTGTGACGAACATCTGGCCGTCTTTATCGAAGGCAATTCCGGTTGGATTGAGAACAGCCTCAGGCATTTCGTCGAGAAAACCGTCCTTCTCAAGCCTAAATAACGTTACCGGCAAATGCTGTCCGCGCGAGCCGGAACGCGTCAGGATCAGTGCGTCGTCCGACGGATCGACCGCCGGATTGGCGACGATGTGCATCCCGCTTTTCAGGCGGCGGCCGACGGTCATTTCGATCGTGTTGCTGACAGCTCCGTGGCTTTCAAGATGCACCGGCGTAAGTTTCCCGCCCGAACGGATATCGACCCCGACGACGTCTTCGGGAATTATCGCCAGCACGCGGTTAACCGATGCCGCGACGATGCGGCACTGCATTCCTTCGACATAAACGCCGTCAGCCGTTCCGTACTTTAATCGAAAGCCCTCGCATTCGATCGCGATCTCGGCACCCGGAATTGCGTACTGCGGCTCGACCGAAATTATCCTGAGCGGTTGTTCCATTGATTTGATTCTACGTCGCGCGCAAACTCGTGTCGAATACGAGATCGACGCACATCAACACGTTTTTTGCCGATTTCATTTGCCCGCCTCACAAAAAAAGTAGCCGGGCCGTGGTCAAAATGCAATAAATACGGTCATTTCTTCGCATTCTGACCGGTCAAAAAAACATTGACCTTGTTAAACGATAGAAGCTAAACTTGTAAGAGTCCTTGAACATCCGTTCTTATCCGGCGGATCCCATCTGAGCAGTACCGTTCAAGCTCCCGTTAGAGTATGGCAACACGAATCGACGATCTTCTGCGAATGGCTATGAGCTTTGGAGCATCCGACCTGCATCTGCGGGCGGGCTCGTATCCGGTCATCCGGGTCACAGGTGAGCTGAAGCCGCTCTCAGGCGTGAGCCGCATGACGCAGGACGAGACGCTGGAGATGGCGTTCTCGATGATGTCGAACCGTCAGAAGCAGCATTTTAAAGAAGCTTACGAGGTCGATATCGGTTACGGCGTCTCCGGGCTTGGACGTTTCCGCGTCAATATTTTTCAGCAGCGAAACTCCATCGGCATCGTCGCCCGCGTAATTTCGGACACGATCAAAACCTTTGCCGATCTCGGCCTGCCGCCGATCCTTAATACGATCGCGGAAGAGAACCGCGGCCTGATCTTGGTAACCGGAACAACCGGCTCGGGCAAATCGACCACGCTGTCAGCGTTGGTCGACCACATCAACCAAACCCGCAACTGCCACATCGTCACGATCGAGGATCCGATCGAATTCCTGCACAAGGATAAAAAATCTTTCGTCACGCAGCGTGAGGTCGATGTCGATACGCGTAATTTTGCCGAGGCACTCCGCGGCTCGCTCCGTCAGGATCCTGACGTGATCCTCGTCGGCGAAATGCGAGATCTCGAAACCATCGAAACGGCGCTCGTCGCCGCCGAGACCGGACACCTGGTGCTCTCTACGCTGCATACTCTGGATGCTCCGGAGACGCTAACGCGAATAATCTCGGCATTCCCGCCATACCAGCAAAAGTCGATAAGGATACAATTGGCGGGATTGTTGAAAGCGGTGGTATCGCAGCGATTGATGAAATCGGCGAAAGGCAGCAGCCGCATCCCGGCGGTCGAGGTTTTGCGTTCAACACCGTTGATCAGAGATTACATCCTTCACGAGGACAAAACTTCGTCGATCCGCGACGCGATCGCTGCCGGTACTTCACAGTACGGGATGCAGACGTTTGACCAATCTCTGTTTTACCTCTACCAATCAGGCCTCATCAAGCTCGACGAAGCCCTGAGAGGTTCGACCAATCCGGACGAATTCCGCCTGCGTCTCGCCGGCATCCAGAACACGACGGCCAGCTCACGCGAAGAAATGGAAAAATTGAGCGGCGTCGGAACGGTAACCGATTATATCCAAAGAGGATAGCGTTACTAGAAGGCAATTTCAGCGGCCAAAACGACGAATTTTGGCCGCTGAACTGTTTTTATCGATCTGGCAAGCCATTTCACAGCCCGTCTTTGCGAGAAGTAAAATCTCTCAAATGTTTATGTTTCAAGGTTTTTCGGCTGTTTTGTCTTGACAGCAGGGCCTCAGCGCGTGTACATTTGCCTATTACCTCATTGAGCGGACCGATAGGAAACCGGGCACTTTCGTTGCGTTGGCCTTGCATCTGCTTTTGGGATCGTGAAGCTCAGGGAATGAAAGGCGGTTTTCTCCGTGTCGGCTCAAGGTGGTAAATAGTTAAAAACAAAGTAAATACAAGGATTTAGAACAGGCGTAAATGACAAACGAGTTAACCCAGGACGCTGAAGAATCGGCAACGATCGAGAAAACAGCGATAGAACAGACAGAATCAACCACCGCGACGGCTGAGGCCGCTGCACCAACAACCACCGAAGCAGCTGCTCAAGAAGAAGCTGTTGAAGCTCCGGCTGCAGCGGAAACGGCCCCAGTTGCCGAAACACCGGCAGTCGCTGAAGCTGCTCCAGAGGCTCCGGCCGCGGAAGTTCCAGTTGCTGCCGCTCCGGTTCAAGAACCGGTAAAGGCTCCAGCACCTGTGCAGGCTGCTGCTGAAGACGATGATACCGCCGCATCCGGTGAGATCGACTTCGGCGCCATCCTCGAGCAGTTCGAACAGGAACAGACGGTGTTTCACCAAGGCGAGCTCGTTGAGGGCAAAGTCGTCGGCGTGACCGACCGTGGAGTTCTGGTTGATTTTGGCTACAAATCAGAAGGGTTCGTACCCGTTGAGGAATTCACAGACGCGAGCGGAGAAATGACAGCTAAGGTCGGCGAATCGGTCGAGGTCATTATCCGCAGCATCCACTCAGGCGACGGAGCACCGCAGCTTTCGAGAATGGATGCCCTCGGCCGCAAGGTCTGGGACGAGATCGAAACCGCATTTAATTCGGAAACCCCGATCGTCGGAAAGGTCGTCGACAAAACCAAAGGCGGCCTGCGGGTCGACATCAACGGTATCGAAGCATTCCTGCCTGGTTCGCAGATCGATTCGCGTCCTATCCGCGGCCTTGATACATACATCGGCCAGGATATCGAAGCGAAGATAATCAAATTCAGCCGTCGCCGCAACAACATCGTCCTCTCGCGCAAGGTCATTACCGACCTCGTTGTCAACGAGCAGAAAGCCGAGACGCTGGCGAAGATCGAAGTTGGCCACATTGTCGACGGCACGATCAAAAATCTCACGGAATATGGTGCTTTCGTCGATATCGGCGGCATCGATGGCCTGCTTCACGTGACCGATATGTCATGGGGACGCATCCATCACCCCGGAGACCAGTTCAAAGTCGGCGATCACCTTCAGGTTAAAGTTCTGAAGCTCGACCGCGAGAAAGAAAAAGTTTCGCTCGGCTACAAACAGCTTCTCCCGGATCCCTGGTCGACGGTTGTTGAGGTTTATCCGGTCAACACGAAGCTCAAGGGCATTGTTTCATCGGTAACCGAATACGGCGTCTTTGTCGAACTCGAAGCCGGTGTCGAAGGCCTCGTTCACGTTTCCGAGATCTCATGGTCACGCCGTGCACAGAGCCCGAAACGCATGTTCCACAAGGGACAGGAAGTCGAAGTTCAGGTTCTCGGTGTTGATACCGTCGAAAAACGCATCAGCCTCGGCATGAAGCAGTTCCAGGAAAATCCCTGGGATATGGTCGATATCAAATACCCGATCGGAGCCAAGATCATCGGCCGCGTTCGCAACCTCACCGATTTCGGTGCGTTTGTTGAACTCGAGGAAGGTATCGACGGCCTCGTTCACGTTTCGGACATCTCGTGGGCCAAAAAGATCAAGCATCCGAAGGATGTACTTAAGAAAGATCAGGAAGTCGAAGCCATCGTCACATCCATCGACAAACGCGGCCAGCGTCTGTCGCTCTCGATGAAAGACCTCACGCCAAGTGCATGGGAAGGCTTCGTGGCGACACACCGTCCGGGTGACGTTGTTCGCGGTAAGGTTTCACGTCACACCAACTTCGGCGTTTTCGTCGAACTTGGTGAAGGATTGGAAGGCCTATGCCACATCTCGGAACTCTCTGATGAGCGTGTCGAAAATGCTGAGTCGATCGTTTCGGTCGGCCAGGAAATGGACTTCAAGATCCTCCGCATCGAGCCTGTCGACCAGAAGATCGGACTTTCGCATCGTGCAGTCGGCAAGGAAGACGAACCGATCGTAGATACGAGAATGTATTCGACCGAAGCCAAGGGCGGCATGGCCTCGTTAGGCGAGCTTGCTAACTTGAGATTCGGCGGCGAACCGGAAGCTGAGGCTCCGGTTGCTGAAGATCCGGAAGAGAAGAAGCGTGCTAAGGCTGCTGCTAAGGAAGCGAAGGCGAAGGAATTCGCCGCTAAGGAAGCCGCTGCCGCTGAAGCAGCTCAGGCTGAAGCTGAGGCACCGGTCGAAGAACCGGCTGCTGAAACCGAGGAGGCTCCCGCGGCTGAGGTTGCCAGCGAAACTGAGGAAACTCCTGCCGCTGAAACCACTGAAGAAGCTCCGGCTGAAGAAGTGGTCACGGAAGCTGCACCCGAAACCGAAATTGCCGCCGAAGTAGCAGCAGCGGAAGAAGCTCCGGCCGAAGAGCCTGTAGCTGAAACCGCTGTCGAAGAGGCTCCTGCGGCTGAAGCCGAAGCTGAAGGTGCTGCCGAAGCTGTCACTGAGGAAGCTCCGGCTGAAGAAGCAGCAACTGAGGAATCGGAAAAGAAATCGGCTTAGTTGCCGGGATTAGTTTTTTATAAGGGTAATACCGGGAATCAGATTTTCTGGAGAAAAAGTGAGGAAATGACAAAAGCTGATCTAGTCGAAAAAGTTGCGCAGGAAGCGGACATGACAAAGAAAGATGCCGAACAGCTGGTTGAGATCATCTTTGACAGCATCACAGGCACTCTTAACAAGGGTGAAAAGATAGAGCTTCGCGGATTCGGTAGCTTCCGTGTTCGCGAACGTAATTCACGCAAAGGCCGCAACCCCAAGACGGGCGAGGCTGTCGATATCCCGGCAAAGCGCGTAGCGTATTTCAAACCGGGCAAGGAGCTCAAAGAGCTTATCAACCAAAGCTAGTTAATTAATAGACCAGAGACAGGAGACGCGGGACGAGAGACAAAAATGAGTCTCAGGTCTTTCGTCTCCTGTTTCAGTTTGAATCTGAATTATGGATGTACTTTGGAGCCCGTGGCGATACGATTACATAACGAGCAGCGGGCCTGTCGAGAAAACGGGCTGCGTTTTCTGCGACATACTTAAAAACTCGGCCAGCGATGAGGAGAATTTCATCCTCAAGCGGGCCGAGTTTAACTTTGTCATCCTCAATATTTACCCGTACACATCAGGCCATCTGATGGTGATCCCATACGAGCATCTTTCCACTCTAGACCAGGCAAGCAAGCAGGTCTCGGACGAATTCATGGACCTTACCAAGGCCGCTCAGGCGGCGATCTCAGAGGTCTATTCGCCCGACGGTTTAAACCTCGGAATGAATATAGGAAAAGCCGCCGGAGCCGGGGTTGACAGCCACATACATATGCACGTGCTTCCGCGTTGGGTTGGAGACGTCAATTTCATGACCGCCATCGGCCAGACGCGCACCATCCCCGAGACGATCAAGACCACCTACGAAAAGCTGAAAGGCAAGTTCTAACCGCGAAATACACGAAAAAGCACCAAAGAAGTGGCTTCTTCTGGATAGGTTATATTTTTGTGATCTCGTGGTTACGATCCTTACACCGCAGATTCGATCTTTGGAACAAAGATAAACGCCGCAAGCAGATTGAAAAATATCAATCCCGTGCAGACGATCGGAGGCAGGAAAGTAAAATACGCCATCACCGCAAACACAAAAGCGAAAACACCGAGGTTGATGCCGATGATGCCCTTCATGATCGAGGGTTCTGTATGCTTAAAGAGCAGATAGCCGTTGATGAGAGCCGCGAAGATACACAGGAAGGTAAAACACGAGCTGAGGGCTGTAAAAAGATTATAGAACGTCGGCGTAAAGCCCGGCCCCATGTTCATCTTGTGGGTGGTCATCAACTCCAGCATCTGACGCTCGACATCGCTTTCCGGCACTGGATTAACGAAAAGGCTGATCGAATGGATCAGCCCGGTCAAGAGCTGAAACATGATCGCGGCAGAGAACCAGAATGTGTAAACGTTTGAGCATTTTTCCTAATTTGATGCTTTTGCATCGGCCTTTCTCGGTTCGATGGACCGGTCGATCGCTTCGTCCTCGATCTCACCGCCCGGGCTGATGGGAATATCTTTTGGATCTGCGTATTTCATCAAACCTCTTTCTTCGCTGTCGCTTTCTATCGCCGGAAACTTAAACTGTCCTGAATTAGGCGGAACGTAGCCGGGATAATCAACCCTCGAGTGATAGATAGCGATGAGGGATTTTATCATCGATTCACGGATCTGCGTGAGTTCGCGTAGCGTCAGGTCACATTCGTCGAGCTGATCGTCCTGCAGAATAGCGTCGATGATCTTTGTCACAATAAATCGGATATTTACCGGGTTTGGCTCTGCTAACGAACGGGCGGCCGCCTCACACGAATCGGCGATCATCATGATCGCAGCCTCCTTGAATTGGGGTTTCGGCCCGGGATATCGAAAATCATTTTCTGAAATATCATGAGGATCGCGAGCTTCGGCCTGAGCCTTTTTCAGAAAATAGTGAAGCGTTCGCGTACCATGATGCTGCGGGATGAAATCTATGATCCGCGTTGGCAATCCCATTTCCCTGCCGAGCTTTACGCCGTAATTTACGTGGCTGATGATGATCTTCGCACTTTGCGTCGGCTTTAGGCGATCGTGGGGATTTTTGTTCGACTGATTTTCGACGAAATGCTCGGGAGCGGCAGTCTTTCCGATGTCGTGATAAAGAGCACCGATGCGGGCAAGCAGACCATTGCCGCCGACTACTCGGCAAGCTTCTTCAGCAAGCTGCCCAACAGCGTGCGAATGCTGATTGGTTCCCGGAGCTCTCAGAGCAAGCTGGCCAAGAGCCGGAAGGTCAGCGTTAGAAAGCTCGAGCAATTTCACGTCAGTCAAGATGCCAAAAACATTTTCACAGATCGGAAGCAAAACCGCAGTCACTGCCGAGGTGATGATGCCACTGGCCAGGCCGCAAGCTATCGAGAGCAAAATGGTGTTCAGAATTATCGGCTGCTGCGTATAAGCGATCAGAGCGATAGCCAGGATCGAGCTCGCCACTCCGACCAATCCACCGGCTATTGTCACGGTCTGACGGCTGCGATAGCGGCCAATCCCATAAACCGCAACGGCCGACACCAAGGCTGAAAATATCGCGAATTCAAATCCACGAGGTGCGATAAATCCTGCAATGAATGAACCAAAAATACCGGTAAACAAGGCAGTCGGCCGATCCGCAAGCAGCGTCATCAACAAACTCGCCGTTGCGAACGGAACCGCGAATGACCACAACATCGGGTCGCTGAGCGGAGCCTTAATATTTTGTATGGCCGTAAATTCAGCCAGCCGAAAAAATATTGCCAGCAAAGCCGTCTGAACGAGGATAACGAAACCAAGAAGAGCAAAGGTTTTACGGGGCGACAACGCCAGTCTCGGCACCACGCCGCGGTGCTGTACAAACTTCCACCCGAGCCAGAAAAGTCCACTGACGAGGATCAGGATGCCGACAAAGCGATTGATCTGACGCGATGAGGCACTGTAGTTTCTGAGTGCAGCGATCTTCGTCAGCATCGCGTCGGTCACGATGTCGCCTTCGTCAGCGATCTTCTGGCCGCGTTTGAGTGAAATGGTACGTGGTTCGATATTGTCAGACGCCGCTTGGCGGGCTGTTTCCGTCGCTACACTGTCGTATGAAACGCTAGGCTCGACCAGTATCTCGCCCGCTGTGTAGAACGCGTCGGCCTCCTTCGGCGAAAGGCTTCTTATCGAGGCTAGCCTCGTTTTGAATTTCTCACGGGCTGCAGATAGCGGCGTCCAGTTGCTCTCCGGCATTGAGACGTTCGTCTGTAGGTTTGGTTTTGAACGGTCGAATACAAAGACCTCGTTCTGAAAATACTGATTCTCGGAATCGTCGAAGATGTAGCCTTCGGCACTCTCTTTCAATGCACCCTGAACTGCGTCGAGTTCGTTACGGCTGAAGGTCCGCGAAGAAAGGGTTTTGCCAACCTCTGGTCCGCCGCCGCCCGTCCAATGAGTTTCAGCTTTTGCGTCTGAGTTCGATAGTTTTGAATTCACCCCTTCGCCGCCATGACGCTGGAGCTTTTCCCAGGAGGAAATAAATCTCTGAACAGCCTGCTCGGCCTTGTTCGATTCGTAGCGAAAGATGGGCTTCACGGCCCTCCGCGATTCTTCTTTAAGCTTTTCGGATTCTTCGATGTCCGTGTAGATAACATCAGCGGGAACGATGATGCTCTCACGAGCGATATCGCCCTCTTTATAAAGCTGTTCACCGCTGGCTCGCCATAACGGATTATGGATCAGTAATGTGGTGCTCACACAGAAAACTGCAAACCCGATCCAGAACTTTTGACCGACAGACAAAGAAGCAAAAGGACGCCCCACAACTTCGAGCAGCCATTCAAACCACTTAGAAAGCGGCGATCGGAGATCTTTTATCCTTTTGCTCATTCTATCCGAACTGCCCGACCGCGATCTCAGATTTACCTAAAAGCTCAGCGATCTGTACGACCATTGGCCGCAGGGTTTCGCGTTTGATAGCTGAAATTGACACGGTTGGTGCTCCCAAGTCAATAGAAATTTGCCGCGTCAGGTTTTCGATATCCTGCTTTTTGAGCAGATCGGTCTTATTCAAAACGATCAATTGCGGTATCTTGCCAAAATCCAGGTCGTTGATGATCTTTGTAACCGAAGCGATCTGCTGCAAAACCTGCGGATGTGCGGCATCGACGACGTGGATCAGCAGTTCACTGTCCGCGATCTCCTCAAGCGTTGCCCGAAATGCCGAAACCAAAGCCTCAGGCAGATCGCGGATAAATCCCACAGTGTCATTGATAATAACTTCCTGATCGTAAGGCAGGCGCAAACGCCGCGAGGTAGGATCGAGCGTCGCGAACATCTTCTTTTCAGCGTAAACTTCGCTTTGAGTCAAGGAATTTAAGAGCGTTGATTTGCCGGCATTAGTGTATCCAACCAGCGAAATTATCGGCAGGTGTTTCTGAACACGTTTCTTACGGCGTTCCTGTCGTTGATGGCCAAGGTTGTCGACTTGCTTCTCAAGCTGCGCGATCTTGTCGCGGACACGTCGGCGATCAGTCTCGAGTTTTGTTTCACCGGGACCTCGTCCGCCAATACCGCCAGCGAGACGTGAGAATGCGGAGTTTTGACCGATAACCAATCGAGGTAAAAGATATTTGAGCTGAGCAAGCTCAACCTGCAGTTTACCTTCGCTGCTCTGTGCACGCTGGGCAAAAATATCGAGGATCAACTGCGGACGGTCGATGACCTTCAGCTCCGTAGCATCGCTCAAGGAGCGAACCTGTGCGGGCGAAAGTTCGGTGTCAAAAACAAGAATATCCGCTCCTAAACGCATCGAACGAACCAGCAGGTCTTCGAGTTTACCTTTCCCAAGCACGGTTTTCGGATCGATCTGCGGGCGTTTTTGGATAATGGTGTCAAGGATGACGACATCGGCCGACATCGCGAGTTCTTTTAGTTCGGCGATCGACTCAGCGGCTTCGTCCGAATCTCCGGTGGTTACGCCTACCAGGATCGCGCGATCGCGCCCAGTCTGGCGGTTGCGGCCGGTGAGACGAATACGCGCCATTTCGTCTTCGAGTGAGTTGATCAGCGAAGTGAAATCGGTGTCGAGCTGCGATGGGATATTTGGCTCAAGAAACTCGTAAGGTAACGACTGAGCTTCTGCCTCGAGGCTCTCAGCGTTTGTCGGGACGAGATGGGCGGAATAGACCATGCCGGGTAGCCCATCTTTCCGATCGACCTGAATAGCTGACATCAGGTCAAGCCGAAGTAGCGCGAGATCGGTAAGGTCGTCCTGCGTCAGCTTTTCACCTGAAAGGTGCGTGTGAACACACCGCAGGCCGCGAAAACGGTCTTCGGAAACACGGGCTCGGCCAAAATCCGGCAGCTCGATAGACTTTGCCGTACCGACCATTACGTAGTCGATCTGGCCTTTACGGTTGATCAGAACACCGATCTGCCTTCCGGTCTCATGCGAGATCTCGGACATCTGGCGAGCGAGTTCCGGCGAAACTATAGTGTCCGCCGCGACACGCCGTGTGCCCAGTTTTTCGATCCGGCGAAGCTGATTATGTTTAAGACCTCGGGTAAACCCGTGAACATCACTGATAGAGCGTAAACCTCCGTAACAAGGGTAATTATAGCAAATCTCGTGGTCATCGGTTCAAACATTAGGGGCCAAGGCTCAAAGTTCGCTCATACGGTACTTTGAAGTTGGACGGTTGGACCTTAAACTACTCTCATGCCCGCACAGACCAAGCGCCAGCGTGAGGTACTAAATATCATTACGCGCTACCTGGAAACGAACGGCTTCCGGCCTTCGTATCAGAGCATTGCGAATAGCCTTGGCCTTAGATCTCGGTCGGGTATTGCCCGGATCGTTCAGGACCTTGAGTCTCAGGGATTGCTCCAACGGCGGCGGGAAAACCGACACTTCTCGCTGGAAATAAAGGAAAGGGGAACCACGGTTTCTATAGCCTGGCTGGATATCCCCGAAGGTGGTTCGAATGGCACTCAGAGCCAGTCGCCGCTCATGCTCCCTTCGTTTATGATCGGAGATTACGATCCTGAAGACGTCCGAGCATTCAGAATAACCGATTCCTCTATGGCCCCGGAGATAGATATTGACGATATTATTCTCATCGAACTACGGGATTACGCGCGAAGCGGACAGCCTGTGGTAGCGCTGCTAAACGATGAGACGATCGTTTTGCGAAGATACTATCGGGCCAGTTCAGAGGTCGAACTCCGTGCGACAAATAACGAGATAAAGCCGATCATTCTCTCCGCTCACGACATGCGTATTGTCGGCATCTATCGTGGGCTGATCAGGCCTATGATCTGAGCAGCCAGGAAGTTGGGCGCTCGTCGTATTTGCCCTAAAGAACCTTTTTCGGCATACTTTTTATTTCGCGTCGAAGCTCGTCTACGTGCGGGCTTTTGTATTTGTATGAATCATAAACCAACACCTAACGCCAGTTACTCGCTTACCCTCAGAGTCAGAATTCAAAATCAACCCGGCAAACTCGGCCAGATCACCACAGCGATCGGCAAGGCCGGCGGCGATATCGAAGGTATTGACATCGTCAGCGTAGGCAAGGACTACCTTATACGCGACATTACGGTTAATGCTGCCAGCGAATCGCACGATCAGGAAATAGTCGCGTCTGTCCGGGATATAGACGGAGTTGATGTTGTGAACGTCTCGGACCGGACGTTTTTGATGCACCTCGGCGGCAAGATCGAGATCGCTTCAAAAATGCAGCTTAAGACGCGGTCGGATCTCTCTATGGCGTACACGCCCGGCGTTGCCCGCGTTTGTGAAGCGATAGCAAAGGACCCGGAAAAGGTATATAACCTCACGATCAAGAAAAATACAGTTGCGGTCATATCTGATGGAACGGCAGTTCTGGGCCTTGGCGATATCGGCCCGGCCGCCGCGATGCCTGTAATGGAAGGCAAATGTCAGCTGTTCAAGGAGTTCGGCAATGTCGACGCATTCCCGATCTGCCTGAACACAAAGGACCCGCACGAGATAATCGAAACGATAAAGAATATTTCGGTCGCGTTCGGCGGGATTAATCTGGAAGATATTTCCGCACCGCGTTGTTTCGAGATCGAAGACCGCTTGAAGGAAGAGCTTGACATACCGGTTTTTCATGACGACCAGCACGGAACCGCGGTCGTCGTACTCGCCGCTCTCATGAATGCCCTCAAGATCGTCGGTAAGAAAATGGAGGATGTTAAGGTTGTCGTCAACGGTATCGGTGCTGCGGGGGTCGCGTGTTCGAAGATCGTGATGGCAGCGGGTGTTAAGAACATCATCGGCTGCGACACAACCGGAGCCATCTATCCAGGCCGTAAAGAGAACATGAATTGGGTGAAGGACTGGTACGCCCGCAACACGAATCCAAATGCCGAACAGGGCACGATCCATGACGTCATTAAAGGTGCGGACGTTTTCTTCGGCCTCTCGGCTCCGGGCGTGATCGATGAGAATGATCTCAAGAACATGGCAAAAGACCCGATCGTTTTTGCGATGGCAAACCCGACGCCGGAAATCATGCCCGAGGACGCCAATGGGCTTGTCGCCGTCATGGCTACCGGACGTTCAGACTATCCAAACCAGATCAATAACGTTCTTTGCTTTCCCGGTATTTTTCGCGGTGCTCTGAATTGCCGTGCTTCGAAGATAAATGAAGAAATGAAGATCGCCGCCGCAACGGCCATTGCCGGGATCATCGGCCCGGACGAGCTGCATCCGGATTACATCATCCCATCGGTCTTCGACCGCCGTGTCGGTGAAGCGGTCGCAGCAAAGGTCGAGGAAGCTGCCTACGCCACCGGCGTCGCCAGGCGGCTCCGTTCGAACTCGGATTCCCAGTTCTAGACGACCAAAAGAAAACACAAAAACGTTACAATTTACCGAACCATAATTTGATATTATGGTTCACATGACAGCTGTGATTAAGGAAAAACTGGGTGCTTTGTCGATCGAGGAACTCGCGAACACGATCACGCACGGATTTGGTTTGTTGCTAAGCGTCATAGGTTTTGCGGCACTTGTGATCCTTGCGAGTTTTCGCGGAGATTTCTGGTCGATCGTGAGCTGCACTGTCTACGGGCTGTCGCTCGTCGTGCTCTATGCCGCTTCGACCTTTTATCACAGCACCACCTCACCGCGGCTGAAGAAGAATCTCCAGGTCGTCGACCACTGCTGTATTTATCTCCTCATCGCAGGCAGTTACACGCCGTTTGGACTGGTCATCGCGGGTTCGACCTGGGGACGCGAGCTGATGTTCGGAATTTGGGCATTTGCGATCGTAGGAATATTGGTAAAGCTCGTAATTCGCGATCGTTTTGCTGCCATTAACGTGATCTCGTACGTGCTGATGGGCTGGCTCGGCGTTTTCGCCGTACAGCCGCTCTTAGCTACTCTTGGACTAAACGCAGTGATCTTAACGGTCGCAGGCGGCATAGCGTATACTCTCGGCGTGATCTTCTTCCCTTGGACGAGCATCAAGCACCACCACGCGATCTTTCACGTATTCATCCTGCTTGGAAGCATCATTCATTACGCCGCGGTTGTGCTGTATGTAATCCCGCATGTGACGTAAGGGTCAGGACCGCCTGCGTAAGCGGGCGGATGGCTTTCGGCGAAGATAAAGCTCAATCGATGCAAGTTAGTTCCCCCCCGCGCACGCAGGCGGTTCTGACTTACACTACTCAAACAGTAAACTTATATCCAAAGCCATGCACTGTCTGAATGAACTGCGGATGCCGCGGGTTCTCTTCGAGTTTCTGTCGCAGCCAAGCCACGTGAACGTCAACCGTCCGCGTCGTCGGCATCGCATCATAACCCCAAACCGCATCTAAAAGATCATCTCGAGAATGAACCGACCCGCGATTCTCGATAAAAAACTGCAGCAGTCTGAATTCCATCGCTGAAAGATCCACCGGCTGACCACCCTTTGTAACCTCAGCCCGCTTGAAATCTACGCCGATCTCACCGAACTTAAATTCCCCATTCGGCACAGCCTCATTATTATTCGGCGAACGACGCAGCAAAGCCTCGACACGAGCTAAAAGCTCGATCACTTCAAAGGGCTTTGTCAGATAATCGTCCGCCCCAAGTTTTAACCCGAGAACCTTGTCGATCGTTTCGCCCTTGGCGGTAAGCATCAGTATCGGTGTGCTAATTCCCTTTTGTCGGAGGTCGCGGCAGATGTCGTAGCCGTTCTTTTTGGGGAGCATTACGTCGAGAATTACAAGGTCGAACTTCCCAGCAAGAGCGGCGTCAAATCCCTTCTTCCCGTCATTCGCCGAAGTTACTTCAAAACCCTCGCTGTGCAAACGGTCGGTCAGCGTAAGTATCAGGCCTTCTTCATCTTCGACTAGGAGGATTTTCATAGAGATTTTGCCACAGAGTTCACAGAGGAAAATGAGGTTCTTTAACCCTTATTTGTCTCTGTGATCTCTGTGGCTAATTTTCGGTTTGCGGCAGTTCGATAGTGAACTTACTTCCACGGCCAAGCTCACTTTCGGCATACACTCGTCCGCCGTGTGCCTCGGCGATCTGCTTGACCAGCGAAAGACCTAAGCCATTCCCGTGGATCTGCGCATCGACCACGTCTTTAGAGCGATAAAACGGCTCAAATATCTGTTTCAGATCGCCTTTAGAAACGCCGATGCCGTGGTCTTCGACAGAGATCTTTACCTTCCCGCCGCCGTTTGATGCGGTAACGCGAACCCGTTTGTCGCCATTGCCGTATTTGATCGAATTCACGATCAGGTTCTGTATTGCCTGGCTGACGGCATAGCCGTCAGCTATGATCAGCGGCAATCTCGGCGATATTTTCGTTTCAACATCGACCCCTTTCTCTTCGATAAGCGGACCACATTCGAGCAGCGCATTTTCCACGATCGATGCAACAGGCGTTTCAGCAAAATTATATTTCTTACGTCCGGAATTTGCTCCGGCAAAATCTAATATCTGCTCGACCATCGCCGACAGCTTTCGGCCTTCGCCTTTGATCAGATTGCCGTAGCGCAAGACCTGCCCGTCTTCTTTGGCTACGCCATCGGCGAGATTCTCGCCGGCCGAGTAAATAACTGCGAGAGGCGTACGAAATTCGTGCGACACGCTCGAAACAAAATCGACCTGCCGCTGGGCGAGCATCCGAACACGCTGGGCCGAAAAAACGACTGCTGCGATCGCCGCCGCAAGCAGAAACAAAATGCCAAAACCGATCGCGAGATTTCGACGCAGCGTTGTGGTCAAAAAAGTCTCAAGCGAGCCCGTTGAATGCTGAACTAAAAGCGTCCACGGCCCCGGTTCCAGATTCCCGGTGGTTGTCGCGGTGAAAACAGTAGTTCGCGGCTTCGGATCTTTTTTGATCTCGATCGTCATGCTGCCCGGCTCACCATTTTTGGTCTCAATCCGGTTAAAGCTGTGGGTCTCGATCCTGGAATTTAATACCACGCCAGGTTTCTTTTCCGCCAGCTCTCCCGTGTCACGCTTGATTGACGTCATCAGCTCGCGGTTGCCGAAAAACATAAAATTATCCGGCGCGAGATTCAGCAGGGCGGCCTTGGCATCGCTTGTCTCGCCGCTAACCGCCTGGAATACAGCATCTCCGGCATTGTCACGCACAGCAGTCTTAAATTCGCCGTCGCCAAAATACTTTGTCGTCAGATCAGGCAGTATCTTTTCTTTAACAGTTGCGGGATCGAGCTTGATCACTAGATAGCCGTACTTTTTCGGTCCATCCTCTATCATGCGATTATGCGGTTCGGTTCGCCCGCTCGTACGCACGACTACTCGATCGAGCTTCGTGGCCATTTCGTGGATCGGTTGGACCAACATCAATTCATCGCCGTAGATAGGCTTGAATGTCTTATCGTTTGAGAATTTTTCGCGAAGCCCTCTCAGATCGGGTGTCATCTCAGCAACCGCAAAGGTCTTGCCCGCCGCGTAGTACTTTAGCGGAGCGGTTTCCGGTTTGTCCTCAAAGAAATAAATATCCGTGACCAGATCAGGATAGGCTGCTTTTTCCCGCCAAAAATCGTATCGCTCATTAAACTCCTTCCAGTCCCTGCTTTTCCAGCTTTCCGGCCCGGTCTGGAGATTAAAATAAACGTTCTGTATCTCGCGATTAAAGTCCGCCGCGAATCGATCGGCCTGTTCCTGTACGCGTTTCCGGGCTTTTTCACCATCAGATTCACTGATCTGGCTCAACCAACGATACTGAAGGCCGCCAAGCAGAACAAGCAAACCGGTTAGCCCCAAGACCAATAAAATTGTAGACCACGAACGTTTCATAGGATCTGTTCGTAGATCGTTGATAGTTTTTCGTTGCGAATTTGTTTACAGCGAACAACCATCAACGATCCACGATCGCCACCTGCATTATGCAATTATCAACGATCAACAAACAACGGACTTTTCGCACATTTTACATTCTTAACATTTTCTTTGCGTCCTCTTAATCACCCGCGAAAACTGGTGGAGCATAATCCATGTTGTAGAAACCGACATGGCCCCAAGGCCGTTGTCCCAAAATACATTCGGCGTAACCGAACGGATATTTTCACAGTCATTAACTACAGATCCAATATTCGTGATAGGTTACTTGGCATTAAAGGAATAATTCGAAATAGTTCGGAGGTAAAATTTATGAAAAGATTCGCAATTACAATTCTTACGGTGGCCGTGTTCTTTGTCGGCCTCGGTGCTCTGGTGGATAATGTCGGGGCTAAATTCAAGTCTGACGAAAAGGCACTTGACCTCGTTCGCAAGGCTCGCGTGGCGATCGGCGGCGATGCCGCGATCAATGCGGTCCAGAGCCTCCGCCTCGTCGGCCAGACGACACGCACGGTGAAGGTCGATGGTACTGACAGATCAGAACAGGGCGAGACCGAGATCGCTCTTCAGTTCCCTGACAAGCTCATGAAATCGATCAAGATCGGACACGGCGATGGTAATGGACTTGTCGAACAACGAATCGACAAACAAGTCGATGTCGTGGTCGTTGGCGAGGCAAAAGAAGGCCAGAAGATGAAGATCATTGCCGATGGAAACAGCGGCGGTGCGGTTGCTCGCAAGATCGTTATCCGCAAAGATGACGGCACCGTTCAGGAATTGACGGGCGATGAAGCTGCAAAGTTTGTGACGAAAGCAGATCATCCCGGAATGCCTGCAGGTGCTCACACCATTACGCTCAAGAAAAATGCTGACGGCACGATCGAGCAGGTTGGCGGCGGCGAAGGCCAGACGATCATCCTTCACAAAGCTGATGGAACCGGTGGAAACGCGACCTTCACTTCAAAAGACGGTAAGACTTTCAATATCGACGGCAAGGACGTCGTTATGGAACGTGCGATCGCAGGCGGCCCAGCCGGCGGCCCGCGTGACAATGAACTTCTCCGCACGACGCTCAGCCTCTTGCTGACCGCTCCGCAGGGAATGGATGTCAGCTACACCTTTGGCGGCGAAAGCAGCGTTGACGGTACGGACTGCAATATCGTCGTCGCTGAATTCGCCGGAACCTCGTACAAGATTTTCCTCGGCAAATCGTCAAATCTGCCTGTCATGATGAGCTATTCGGCACCGAAAATGCCGATGATCTTCGCTCGTACGATCGCTCCAAAAGCCGGCGAAGAGCCGAAAGGCAATGTGATGTTCACCCGCACCATCAGCGGTGATGCAGGCCCAATGGCAGAATACACCGTCAAATTCTCAGACTACCGCGCTGTGAACGGCGTTCAGCTTCCATACAAATGGACGCGCAGCGTCGGCGGTGCTACCGATGAGGTTTTTGACGTGACCAACTACGAAATTAATCCTGCCAACATCTCGGAAAAATTTCAGAACAACAACGTCAAAGTCAGAATGGCAAAGCCCGTGATCGATAAGTAAATTCCCGATCGCTAATTCAACTCAAAGGCTGTCTGAAAAAGGCAGCCTTTTTCGTTTTTGGGGGAAGATCTTTATGTGAATTTTTGTGTCTGTAAAAGCAGCGTCAAAGTAGCCCATTTTAAGCCGTCAATAAAGTGTGAATCGTTTCACACTTTTCATTTTGACTGTTTTAAAACTCGTAAGTGCTGTATTTGCTGCACTTCCTAATAACGAAATTCCGGCCTCTGTCGTTGATGTTTTCAGGGATCGGTAAAGTTAGTGTGCAAGTTTGGTAGAGGTATTTCGGAGATTGGTCAAACGTTTTTCTGAGGCTCACGTGTTTTGTCGGAGTTGGAACTGAGGCGTGTCGCAAGCTGCGGGATGAGGGCCTTTCCGGCGTCGATCGCACCTTTGATATGCCGGTGATCGGTGAAATGTCCGGCGACGAAAACGCCGGGGACATTCGTCTCGAAAGTTTCCGGATCATAGACCGGAACCTCGCCATACTTTCCCTCACGCGTCGCAACGCCGAGCGACTTCATCATCGACAGATCGGCATCTGAGCCGATCAGAACGAAAACCACATCGTTGGCGAGAGTCACACGGTCGCCGTTCTCGTTCTCCATATCGATCTCGCCGGGGCGGATCTCGAGGACCTTGCCGAGAAAGAAAAGGTTGAGGCAATGCTCGTTCAGTTCCTGTTCGAGCGGCTGTTTGACCCAGTATTTGATACAGCCCTGCTTCGGATCGTCGTTTTCCCAGTCGGAGCGAAAAATTGCGAGCGTTGTGTCCGCACCTTCCTGAGCCAGAAACAAAGCCGCCTCGCCGGCCGAATTCCCGCCGCCAACGATCAACGCTTTTTTCTTGACCCAAGGATAGGTTTCCTTAAAATTATCAAAAACATGCGGCAGATCCTCGCCTGGGACATTCAACTTTCGCGGATAGTCCATGGAACCGATGGCGAAGAGGATGTTTTTGGCCAAATACTCGCCTTTGCTTGTAAGCACGGCAAAATTCCCTTCCTCTCCTTCCTGTTCCGTGTCTTCCGTGTGTTCCGTGTGTTCCGTGGTTAAATATTCTTCAGAATTAACCACGGAACGCACGGAATTCACGGAAAGAACGGTTTCCTCTGTCTGAACATTCAATCCATTATCCAAAACAAACCGCACGTAATATGACAGCAGTTCCTCCCGCGTTGGCTTTTCGCGAGCGGGCTTGAGGTCCCCGTCGTTGAATTCGAGTTCGTTGGTGGTCGAGAAAACGGTCAGGCCGACTGGGTAATTGTAGATGGTGTTCCCGATCAGGCCTTTTTCGATGACAAGGTTCGATAGCCCCGCTTTTTTGGCTTGGTAGGCGGCTGAGATTCCGGCCGGACCGGCTCCGATGATTATAAGGTCAAATATTTCGTCGGCCATTGTTTTAATCAGGCAAATACACCGCTTCACGTCGAGTCCGAAAAGCCCTAGGAGCGAAAGTTGTAAAAGAGGCGATCGACAGTCAGCCGGAGGAGCGACACTGAACCCCCCCCCCCCTTTTTCTTCCGCCCTCCGGGGCTTCCGGCGAAGTGAACGATCGCCTATCTACAAACATATCGCTCCTAACGGAGCTACATTGCTTCGCTCCCCCTGCAGGCAATCCTACGATGCATTTTCCAGTTCCTTTAACACCTCAGTCAATTTCTCAATCTGCAAATGCGTATTCTCAAGAACCCGTTTTGATTCGAGATATTTTTCCCATTCGCCCGTGTTCGTCATCGCCTTGAGCACTTCGGGGTCAACAGCGTGTGACATCAGAACGAGCAGGTCGCTCAGAGCCTCGTGGCCGTCGAGGAGCGATTGGATGATGGTGTACGCGAGTTTTGCGTTGGGCAGGTCGATGTCTAGTTGTTCCATATTGATTTGAGCAATATTCATTCTAGCTAATAAAAGGCAGATCGGTCACCGTGCATGTTGCTTCGCCTGCGATCAATTCCGTTCCAGCGGAAAGAAAATCATATCGAACAAAAGCGAGGGCGATCGTTCTATCGACCTTTGGCGAAAATGTGACAGAAGTTATTCGTCCCGCGTTCTTCCCTTCTACAGTTGTCAGTTCCGCTCCGGCTTGGAACCCAGTCGCTATCGCTCCCGGTTCTGACACGAGCCCGGCCAGGCGTTTGGCGACGTGGCCGCGGAAGTGGATGCGGGCGATGATCTCCTGGCCGATGTAGCAGCCTTTGTTGTATGAGATCAGGCCGTCGAGGCCGAGTTCGGGGACGATGGTCGTTTCGTCCATGTCGATGGCGTATTTTGGGATGCCGGACTCGATGCGGAGGATTTCGTAGAGGTCGTCATCTATCTGGACCGCTCCGTTAGCGGCAAGACCGGAGGCAAAGGTGTCGGCTTGATCCGTCCCCACAAAATAACCGGTTGATCCGCTTCCGGTGAAAACGGCCCCACCCGGTTCTGGCACAGAAAACGTGCCAGTGTTGTTGGTAGGCCCAACAACCGCCGCAGGTGGTACTGACCCGTCACCGTTGAAAACTTCAAAATACCGATATTTATCCGAGAGATCCTCAACAAAAAAATCACCCGCGTACGTAAACCGAAAAAGATTTGCGAATAACTTTTCCCGCGTCGCGTCCTCGGTCTCGAACAAAAACCTATCGCCCTGTCGCAAAACGCATACGACTGCGAGCAGCCGGCCTTGCGCATTCGGGAACGCCGCGAGCATTTGGGCTCCGTCCGCGAGCGTTTTCATGTCGTTGGTGATCAGGCCATCGAGGAATTGAATGGCTTCCTTGCCCCAAACGGCGATCAGGCCGCGTTTTTGTTCGTAATATCCGGCGCCGCCCGATCTGATTTGTTCGTATTCGTTGATACTCATTATCTAAAGCGTAAATCCTTGCGTCCAGAATGTCACTCGCGCAGCACACCGTTGAAACTTGCGTGTTGTCGCGGCGTTTTTGTTACAATCTAATTTAACAAAATTAAATGAGCACTATTACAGAAGCACGCGTTTTAGAAGGCCTTAGTCAGATCATCGACCCGGATCTGCGAAAGGATATTGTCACACTCGGGTTTATTCACGATCTCGTGGTCTCGGGCGGCGATGTGTCGTTCACGATCATGCTCACGACGCCGGCTTGCCCGGTGAAGGAGCTGATGGAGGCACAGGCGATCGAGATCGTCAGCGGGCTCGAGGGCGTAACCAGCGTCAAGGTCAAAATGGACGCTGAGGTGCCGCAGGGCCGTGGGATCAAGAACAACATCGCCATTCCCGGCGTCAAAAATATTATCGCCGTCTCCAGCGGCAAAGGCGGCGTCGGCAAATCGACCGTCGCGGTCAATCTCGCCGTTTCCCTCGCCAAGGACGGAGCGAAGGTCGGCATCATGGACGCTGACGTTTACGGGCCGAACGTTCCGATGATGCTCGGCACGGGCTATGATCAGCCCGAGGTTTTCGACGGCAAGCTCGTTCCGATCGAAGCACACGGCGTCAAAATGATCTCGATGGCCGTTCTCGTTCCGCCCGACAAGCCGATGATACTGCGAGGGCCGATGCTTCATGGCGTTGTGCGGCAGTTTTTGAGCGATGTAAATTGGGGCGAGCTCGATTATCTGATCGTTGATATGCCGCCTGGAACGGGCGACGTGCAGCTTTCGCTCGCACAGCTTGTACCGGTTCAGGGAGCTGTTCTGGTGACGACTCCGCAGGAAGTTTCGCTGTCGGACGTTCGCCGTGCCGTCAAAATGTTTGAGCAGGTCAATATTCCTTTGCTCGGCGTGATCGAGAATATGTCGTACTTCATCGCACCTGACACGGGCAACAGGTACGCCATCTTCGGCACCGGCGGCGGCCAGAAATTGTGCGACGAATACGGCCTCAATTTCCTCGGCGAGGTCCCGATGGGCATGGAAGTCCGCGAGGGCGGAGACAAAGGCATTCCGGTCGTCGTCTCGTTCCCTGACTCGCCGCAGGCACTCGCCTTCGACAAGGTCGCCGAAGAAGTCGCCCGCCAGATCTCGATCGAGGCGATGAAGCCCGAGCTTACGATACTGACGCGTGCCGGATAACGCTTTTAAGCTCTCTATCATCATTTCAACAAAAGGGGTTATACGGACATGAAGAAATTTATCGGAATTATCTTGATCTTCTCCCTGACGGTCTTGCCGGCGTTTGCCGATTACAAGATCACGCAAAAACGGACGATGCAGGGCATGGGCCAGGAAACGACCGTTTATTCTAAGGGCGTTCGCGAACGCCGTGAGAGCAAGATGGTAATGGAGGGCGACGCTGAGACGATGGCGATGATGGCTCAGATGATGCCAAACGTCGTCCATATCAGCCAGTGTGACCTGAAACAGGACGTTTCGCTCAGCGACGCGAAAAAGCTCTACTTTGTCGACCCGTACGACTGGACATCTCTAACACCTGAGCAGAAGATCCGGCGTCCGGCGGAAAAAGTCACGATCAAGGGAACGATGACGGTTTCGTCCATCGTTACCGATTCCGGCAAACGCCAGCAGATGTTCGGAATGACGGCGAAATGGCTGAAACACGTCCAGTCCATGGAAGCCTCAGCCGACAGTTGCGAGGGCCGTTCAAATATGCGGATGGAAACCGAAGGCTGGTACGTCGACCTCGTTCTGCAGCAGGACCGCTGTCAGGCACCGCGGGTTGAAGGCCCGACGTACACCGGCGGCTGCCGTCCGAAAATGATCATCAAGGGTATGCAGGACCCGGGCTTTTTGCTCACCGGTACTATGAAGATGTACATGGACGACAAACTCCAGACGACATCGAGCGTCGAGACCACTGCGCTGTCGAAAGCGACTCTCGATCAGGCACTATTCGAAATACCGAAAGGTTATACAGAAGCCGCGTCAATGGATGCCCTCACCAAAATGGATATGTCCCCGATGGCTTCGATGGGATCTTCCTCTAACCCGTCAAAAACCGCCGGCCTGCCGGCGGCCGTGAGCATGGGTAACATTCCGGATAAGAAGATGATCGCGA
Organism: Acidobacteriota bacterium; assembly: GCA_016703965.1. Classification (NCBI taxonomy): domain Bacteria; kingdom Pseudomonadati; phylum Acidobacteriota; species Acidobacteriota bacterium. The sequence continues at coordinate 456,233 of JADJBB010000002.1, read as the reverse complement.
TCGATTTTCTCACGGGCAACGCGTCCAAGGTCGATCAGCCGTCGATCCGAAATTACGTTGCCAGCAAGGTTTACGACGCCGGTATGACCGGCACGCTGGTCAATTCTACTTCGGCGGTCGCGAGCGGTAATTTCGCAAACTTCATAGCACTCGAAGTAAAGAAGGTAAAAGAATCAAGCGGAGCCAAGATCGGCGGCCTTTTCGGCAAGGTGACCGGTGCGGATGATGCGGCAAAACTCGGCGACACTGAGGCCGAGATCACGATCACTGTATATGGAAAAGACGGCAAGTCCGTCGTCGCCAGCGATAGTGCCTCGGTCAAGGTCAAAGGCAAAAGCGAAGATGCGGTCAAAGCTGCGATCGATAAGATCATCGGCGGTTTGCTCGAAAAGATTCGCTGATATCGCTTTCTCCGTGTTATCTTTGGATAGTTCAAAAAAATCTAACTAATACGGAGAAATATGTCTTTGAAGCTGGTTCAACGTTTGCGGCAGAGTGTATTCACGCTCTGCCTTTTTAGTCTCGTCACTTCGTCGCTGCTCGCGCAGACCGGCGGCAAAAGAGCTTTGACAGCTCAGGATTTCGACGCGTGGAAAGGCCTGCAGGGTACGGCGATATCGCGTGACGGCAAGTTTGTCGCCTACGTGATGCAGGCCCAGGATGGCGACGGCGAGGTTTTCGTCCGCAGCACTTCGGGGACGACCGAATACCGCGTACCGCGCGGCTACCGCCCGCCGACTCCACCGCCCGACCCGTCAGATCCGGCCGCAACGCAGGCTTTCGCGGCACTTGGACGTCTTCTGCGACCGGTATTTTCGGCTGACAGCAAGTACGCATTCTTCAACCTCGAACCCGAAAAAGCGGTCATTCTCAAAGCCCGAAAAGACAAGAAAAAGCCCGAAGACATGCCGAAAACAGCTCTCGGCATCATGGATCTTTCTAACGGCAAGGTCACCCGCGTCGAGGAAGTGAAGAGTTTCCAGGTTCCCGAGGATGGATCAGGCTATGTCGCGATCCTAAAAGAGCCCGGCAAGCCCGAGCCTGCCGCTTCGCCGAGCCCGAATGCAAACTCGAACACCGCTGCCCCAGCAGCTCCGCAAGCTCCCGCAAAGAAAAAAGATTACGGAAGCACTCTGATCCTCCGCCGACTTTCTGACGGTAAAGACCGCACGTTCGCGGATGTATTGGAGTACTCGTTCGCTAAAGATGCAAAGACCTTGCTCTACGCAGTTTCATCAAAAAAAGAAGAAACAAATGGAGCATATGCGGTGACCCCTCAGAGCGACGCGGCACCGGTCGCACTACTCTCAGGACCGGGAAAATATATCAAATTTACGTGGGACGAAAAGCAGGAACAGGCTGCGTTCATCAGCGATAAAGTCGATGCGACAGCGAAACAGCCGAAGTTTTCGGTCTATCACTGGGCGAGAACTGCTCCATCGGCAAGCGAGGTCGTTTCGGTAAAGACGGCTGGATTTCGTCCTGAATTCGTCGTGAGCGAAAAAGGCTCGCTCGCGTTTTCATACGACGGCAGCCGCCTGTTCATCAGCAACGCTCCGCCGCCCGATCCTGAACCGGATCCGGCAAACGCCGTTCCGGATGAAGAAAAGGTCGTCGCCGATCTCTGGCACTGGAAGGACGATTACGTCCAGCCGCAGCAAAAGGTCCGCATGATCGCGGACCGCGACCGTTCGTACCGAGCGGTATTGCACATCGCGGACAAGAAATTCGTCCAGCTCGCTGACAGGACGATGGAGAATGTGATCCCAAGTTCGAATGGACTTTACGCTCTGGGCACGGACGACCGTTCGTATAGAATTCGCGGAAACTACGATCCGGGCTTCACGGATTACTATCTGGTGAATACGGTTGACGGTTCGCGCAAAATGCTTCGTCAGTCTCTGCAGTTCGGCATGAGCTGGTCGCCGGGTGCGAAATATGTCGTGTTTTTTGACGGCAAAGACTGGAATTCGATCTCGATCCCGGATCTCAAGGTCACAAATCTAACCAATAAGATCAACGTAAAATTCACCCGCGAGGATCACGATTCCCCGAGTGCCGCACCATCCTACGGACTCGCCGGTTGGACCAAGGACGACAAGCAGGTGCTGATCTATGACCGATTCGACATTTGGCAGGCAAATGCCGACGGCAGCGGAGCGAAAATGCTGACCGGCGGGATCGGCCGTAAGGAAAAAACGGAGCTTCGCTACGTTAGGCTCGATCCGGACGAAAGATTCGTCGAACCGGGCAAGGATATGCTGCTTCGGGCAGAGAACGAAGAGACCCGCGATTCCGGATTTTACCGCGTCAAACTCGACGGCTCGCCGGAAAGACTGGCGATGGACGCAAAGAATTTCACAACGCCGACAAAGGCTCGAGATACGAACACGATGATGGTACAGGCTTCGCGGTTCGATATGTTCCCGGACGTGTGGGTGACGGGCGGTGATTTTAAGGATCTGAAAAAGCTCAGCAACGGCGATGCTCAGCGTGATCCGTTCATCTGGGGAACGTCGGAGCTGATCAAATATAAGAGTGCCGACGGTGTTCCGCTGCAGGGCGTGTTGTTCAAACCAGGAAATTTCGATCCGAAGAAGAAATATCCAATGCTCGTTTATCTTTACGAGAAACTATCGGATACGGTCCATAATTTCGCAAACCCGAACGTCGGCCAGAACGTCAATCCGAGCTTTTACACCAGCAACGATTACGTCGTCTTCATGCCGGACATCGTTTACAAGATCGGTTATCCGGGCAAAAGCGCGTTGAATTGCGTCCTGCCTGGCGTCGACGCGGTTGCGAAAATGGGCTTTGTCGATGAGAAGAACATCGGCATTCAGGGCCACAGTTGGGGCGGTTATCAGATCGCCTACATGATTACGCAGACCAACCGATTCAAGGCCGCTGCACCGGGAGCTTTGGTCGCGGATATGTTCAGTGCGTACAACGGCATCCGTTGGGGAACGGGATTGCCGCGACAGTTCCAGTACGAACGAACCCAAAGCCGCATCGGCGGAACACCGTGGAATTCGACCAAGTTGTTTACCGAAAATTCCCCGCTTTTCTACATCGAAAAAGTACAGACGCCGGTTCTAATGCTTCACAACGACGGCGACGATGCCGTGCCGTGGTATCAGGGCATCGAATTCTATCTTTCGCTCAGGCGTTTGAACAAAGAGGTCTATTTCTTCAATTACAACGGCGAACCACACGGTCTGAGGAAGAGGCAGAACCAAAGGGACTATTCGCGGCGAATGAAGGAATATTTCGACCACTTCCTGAAGGGTGCTCCGGCCCCGGAATGGATGGAGAAAGGAATCCCATATTTGCAGCGTGAGAAAGAGAAAGAAAAGTACCGCCAACCGGCCGGCACGGCTCCGAAAAATTGATCGCGGGGCAAGTTATGCTTGTAATTTGGCATAACTTGCTTTATTATTTACATTAAAGTAAGGATTCGCTTCGTTGAGGAAACTTACGCACGAAGTTAAGGAGAAAACAAAAAAATGGCAGCAGTTGCAGCACCTTCAGTCGAATTAATAGTTACAGATAGCGCAGCGGTAGAGATCAAGAAATTCCTCGCCAACGAGGATGACCTGCCGGAAACAGCCGGGCTTCGTGTTCGCGTTGTGCCGGGCGGTTGTTCGGGCTTTCAGTACAGCCTCAACATCGAGGAAGAGTCGAAAATGGGTGATTTCGTTATGGACAAGCAAGGCATCCGCCTGTTCGTCGATATGTTCTCGGCCCAATATCTTAACGGTATCACCATCGACCACACAACCAATATGATGGGCTCGGGATTCACATTCGAGAATCCAAATGCGACCGGCGGCTGCGGCTGTGGAACGTCGTTCTCGGCATAAGTCTTGCACTTTTTTAGTTAACATAACGAAGGCCCGAATTTATTTTCGGGCCTTTTTGATGTTTTGTTGGAAGCAATAGGCGATTGAGTCTGTTCTAGAAACATACAGACAACTAAAGGAACGCTGAAGGCTCAAGGTGGGGTGATGGATGACAAGCCGCCCGCGAAAGCGGGCGGTTTTCTACCGGAAAACCATAACTTTTTCTGCCTGTTTGCATATCCATTTCTGATGGGGCATAATCTTATTTGCTAGTTTCAAGGTTAATAAGGGATATAAATTTGAGTTTGCAATAAACGAGATTCTTGAAGTTTCAGGAATTGTTTCTGCGTTTATCGTTTTATATAGATGGTGAGGCTTATTGCCCATCTCCTCAGATCTTCCCGGCCAACCGCAAAATTCAATTACTGGAGATACGATTTGATAGTTTTAAGAAAGATGCTCTTTATTTCGGTTTGCGTCGTCGCCGCTGCCGTGTGTTTTACGGGAAAAGCCGCAGCCCAAGGCCGCGATCGCATAGTCAAGTCAACCGGAAGCCAACCAACGAACATGCCGGCACCCACGCAGCCGGTCGAAGTGGTAAGAACATCATCCTCACGTCCTACGCTCACAAATTCAATTAATGTAGTCAAACCAAACGTCGATCCGGCATACGAACCGCTCGTAAACAATACTGGATCATCAATGCCGACGAGCTCCGCCAGCTTGGCCGCGGCCGGAAAGGCTGCATACAGCGCATCGACCAGTGTTCGACTCGATCAGGCGATCAAGTCCCGCTACGGCATCCGATACCGCTACGGTTCGAGCGGGCCGAACACCTACGATTGTTCAGGATTTGTTTGGGCCGCCTTTCAGGAAGCCGGTATTGGCTTCACACGGGCGAGTGCTCGCAGCCTTTGGGCTCAGTCGGAACCGGTTTCCGGCGATGACCGCTTTAAGTTCGGCACTCTGGTATTCCTGAACGGCCTCGGCCATATGGGGATCGTTGCTGATGAGAACGGCTTTTACCATGCGTCGTCGAGCAAAGGCATTACCTACTCGCCCTTCAAAGGTTACTGGGCCAGCCGCATCGTTGGTTTCAGAAAATTAAACCCAGAAGCTCCGACCCTGGATAATAAGTAGATCGTCTCGCTATCCGATCCTTAGGAAGCTGCCTAAACGGGCAGCTTTTTTGTTTTAAGCAGAAGAAAATTCGTATCGAAAAAGGGCGAGTAGTTTTATTCGATCTAAGAAATGCCGCCAGGCGTGACGCGATATTCGGCTACAGAACAGACCGAAATATATGAACGATGATCTTTGGAATAAGGCTTTCTTTGACCGGGGCTTCTACCTTTCTGGTCGTTTTCATATACCCGTCCATAATTTTCATCATTTTTTGATTAAATTCTGGTGAGTAAACCAACATAACGTTTTCAATATCATGTTTGAAGCTTCTTTGGTTTAGGTTCACTGAGCCTATCGATGACAGCTTTCCATCAACAAGAATGATCTTTGAATGTAAAATGTCGGCCGGACTACTAAACTCATAAATTTCAAATTGCTTATAAAACCTATTGATGGCCTTTTTGTTGACCGCTTCCAGCAGTACCCATGCGGCTGTATCACCTTCGAGATTAATTCTTGTGACGAGACGGACGTGCACACCTCTTTTGACTGCGTTCGAAAACGACTGGGTCAATTTCTTAGTTAGATTAAAATATGGGGTTGAGATAACAATTTCTTTCTGAGCAGAGTCGATCAATCCAGCAACATAATTCTCAAGTTCCTGGCCGTCTCGATAAGGCACAGAGATAAAGTGCCTTACCATTGGCTTGTCGCTTGTGAAAAACTCGTCACCTACTACTTTCCCGTTTTTTAGATTGATCGAATAATTTCTAAAAAGCTGCTCATCATTATCATTGTCAAAAACGGTGTGAAACTGTCCGATCAGCGTCTTGACAACAGCTTGATCTCTGATTGATAGTTCAAAATCGGTCCAGCGACAGAAGGACTCGTCTGCTCCTTTCCCTTTCCCGTACTGCACCAGGCCTGGAAAACTAGCAAGGTTAGATGCCGTCTTAAAGATAAAACCATCGTGAATATTTCTCCCACCGATCACCGCCATATTGGACTCTGGATCACTTTTTGAATAAGTAATAAAGGTTTTCATATGGATCGCACGGTGAAACTGATTGACCCAATCAGGAAAGCTCTTTATCGCGGCACCATCCACACGTGCATATTTCACGGATACATTTTTGGGAAAATCAAACTGCAGTTCGTCCAATGACTTTCTATCTTTATCGAGGGTGACCACATCCGCGACAACGATCCTAATTTGAGTTCCCCTTCCGGCGTGATAGCGAATGAGCCTTTCAATGACTGCTCCGTAGTAATCCAATCTAAAAACAAGATAAGAAATATAGATGGCGTCGAGCTTGGGAGCCCGTGAGAAATCAAGTGGGAAATAGGGATCCCGTTTTTCGATCATCTCAGCCGGAAGTTCAAGACCTAAAAGTGCCCTTGCCTTTTCCTGGAGGCCATCAAGTGGTTCCTCCAGAGTTCTAAAGTTCTCCATTTTCTGCGGGCATGAAAATGAATTGAGTGTATCTGTTAAGAAGAATCGTTTGCTCGTGTCTGATCCGGAATATTCTGGCAGGCCGCACACTTCAAATGACCTTGACATCGATCTCAGATCATCGTTCAGGACCTGATCTTCATTTACAAAACGAAAAGTGGCCCTTTCCCCGGTTCGGTTTTCAACATTTACCGAACATTTTTCTTTCGCCGGCGACATGGCAAGTTCAGCAAACTTCTTGTCACCCTTTTCTAATCTAAATTCCGTGACTTGATCTGCCTTTTTTGAACGAAAGATCAGTCCCGTCTTGATCCTGTATTCACCATCACAAACGACTCTGGCAGTGATGTACCTGCCTTCAAATTGTTCGCCTCCAGCCAATAGGTTTTTTAATCTAATGAAGTTCGTTTCAACTCCGATCGAATCGATCATAACCTCCCGGCCATCCATCTTAGAAAGCTCTTTTATTTGTACGGATCGAATGTTATTTCTAAAATTGCCTTCATACTGTGACTTCAAGATCGTTAGGCTTTGATCGTGTGGATCTAGATCCATGATCTGCTGAAACGCCTGGTCGATAAATCGCTCGCCCTCCTCAAGTACCTGAGTTGTCTTTTTCGATTCCAATGCTTCCTTGGAATTCTGAACATTACGTCTAAGTTCGTGAATTTGAAGAGCTCTTCTGGCCCTGACCATTTCGATATCTTTTTTGTACATTTTTTGCAGCAGCTCATTTTGATCTGGAGTCACCTGCCCGAGGACGGTCGGTGCAAAGAGAGCGATCATAAATAGAATTGCTGGAAATACTGAATTCATAAAGATCCGTCGATCATGAAGCGAGCGAGGAACCTGACTCTATACCGTAATGAAATTCATAGCTACCGACATCGTTCCTATTCACTATCGACGCAAAATTGGTGCCAGTTCGGAAAGAGATCTTTTGCTGAAACACCTAATTCTTCATATTGTTCGCTAAGATGGCGGTCTGACACGCGTTCAGGTGTTGACACGCGGCACCAATTCCCTAAACAGCAGTTGCGGAGGCGTATATGAGCGAGTATTTCCGGAACTTATGCGGAGAATTCCCATCATTTGCCGGGAAATATCCACGCTAGCCCTTTCCTAAAAAGCCGTTCGCAGTGGTGCTGGCACAAGACAAGTGCACCAATGCCGAGAGGCCATTGACCGTTTCCGCCCGGACATTCCGATTCAGAAAGCAGGACAAATAACAGCTACGGCCCCTTAATACCGGTTTTATTCAGGAGGCTACCTTATACGACCGCCTCTCAATTATTTGGTTATTGCTGATCTCTAGCTGATAAACCCGGGACGGGTGTGTTGGTCTTTGATCTCGTAAACGACTGCGATCATGTCAACGGAAACGTATGCGACCTTGTCGTCTTCGTCGCGGAGGTAGAGTACGCCGCCTTTTACATCAATTACGTCGCCGCGAAACGCCGCGTTCGAACCGCACGTCACGTCGATCTTCTTTCCCATCAGCTGCTTCAAGAGTTCTTCCATATCTTAATATTATCAAATGCGGGCGTTCAGTTGGGCGAGTCTGCCCGCCAGAGCCCATTTACCGGGCCGGCCGTTTTCCGCGTTCGCGGCAGGCGAGGTGGCGGCCCGTGGTTTTGAATGTGCCAAGGCGGCTGCGATGATCGCGATGTCACGTTCAGTTTCATTCGATTGGCCGGATGAGTTCCGTTCAAAAAACCTCGGAATGAATCCTGTATCAAGCTTCCCGTCGATGAACTCATGATCGTCCATCACATCGCGAAAGAACGGCAGCGTCGTCTTTATCCCGCCGACCTCGTATTCCATTAGAGCCCGCCGCATTCTATCGATGGCTTCGGCTCGGTCGCGGCCGTGAACCGCGAGCTTCGAGATCATCGGGTCGTAATAGATCGAAACCTCGGCGCCATCATAAACGCCACCATCATCACGAACTCCAGGCCCCTGAGGCAGTCTCAGACGCGTTATTCTGCCCGGCGAAGGCATGAAGTTGCTGTCCGGATCTTCCGCATAGACACGACATTCGATCGCGTGGCCGTTGATCTGAATGTCTTCCTGCGTGAACGAAAGCTTTTCGCCCCACGCGACGTTGATCTGTTCGCGAACGAGATCGATTCCAGTTACGAGTTCCGTCACAGGGTGTTCGACCTGAAGACGCGTGTTCATTTCGAGGAAATAGAATGAGCGGTCGAGATCGGAAACAAGGAATTCGACTGTTCCGGCTCCGACGTAATCAACCGCCTTGGCGACCTTAACTGCACATTCGCCCATTGCTTTTCGCAATTCGGCGGAATTGATCGGCGACGGGGCTTCCTCGATCACTTTTTGGTGCCGTCTCTGGATCGAACACTCTCGTTCGCCCAAATAGACGTGATTTCCGTGCGTATCCGAAAAAACCTGGATCTCAATATGCCGCGGTCGAACGACAGCTTTTTCAACATAAACCTCAGCATCACCAAATCCGGCGAGAGCCTCGGCCTGAGCATTTTCGAGTGCGGATTTTAGTTCCGATTCTTCGAATACCAGCCGCATTCCCTTCCCGCCGCCGCCGGCAGAAGCCTTGAGCATGACTGGATAACCGATCTCGGCAGCAGTAACTTTCGCTTCTTCAAACGACGCGAGCGGCTCGGTCGTGCCGGGAACGATCGGCACACCGGCGTCGATCGCGATCTTTCGTGCGGACATCTTCCCGCCCAGCCCTTCCATAGCTTCGGGCGGGGGGCCAATGAATGTGATCCCGGCCTTCGTCACCTCTCGAACAAAATCAGCATTCTCTGATAAGAATCCATAGCCCGGATGTATCGCCTCGACGCCGTTCTTCACGGCAACGTCAATTATCTTCTCCCACCGCAAATAACTCTCAGCCGAAGGCGGCGGCCCGATATGAAAAGCTTCATCCGCCATCCGCACATGCAAAGCATCTTTATCCGCATCTGAATAAACCGCGACCGTCGCGATCTTCATCTCACGGCACGCCCTGATCACACGGCAGGCGATCTCTCCTCGGTTCGAAATGAGTATTTTCTTAAACATCGATGGCTATTATTGCTCTCAAAATAGCTGATAGCTGGAAGCTATTAGCTAAAACTCGTTCTCCGAATTTACTCCACAACCGAATTGCCTTGATTCCTCGGATCGTAACGGATTCCGACTCTCGCTCCCGGAGCATATCTGATCGGATCGCGTCGTTGCTCCGCTGTAAGAATGTCTGACGATTCAAAATCGACGCCGTTCAGCGTGTATGTGTAATAGATGAGTTCCTCACCGGACGGCTCGATCTGGCTGTCGATGATAACGCCGTCGGTAATGCGTCCAGTGGCGAGCAGCATCCGGCGGCGTGCATCCGGATCGGGCTTCTTTCGTCGCAGGAGTTTGTCGATTATTCCCATTAATCTTCATCCAGCTCGAGCGGCGATTTGTTGTACTTCGCTCTGAGTCTATTTATTGCTGAGAGAACCGCGGGACGTTTAATGATACGCGCCTCGATCGGCCTTTTTCCCGGAATGTCGAGAAAGATCACGCCAAGCAGTATAGTTAAGATCCCCTGTCCGGGAACGCCCGGCAGCGAGAGAACAATTCCTAGTAAAATTAGAAAAACGCCGGCGATGTTCTTAGCGATGACGGCTCCCCAACGCACGAGCCATGGGCTGTTGGGGAGAAAATCGCGGTCGTGCCTCGAACTAAAATAGTGCGGCGGAACCTTGACCATCACGAGAGCGATCGCTCCAAAGCTCAAGCCGAGCGAGACAAGAAAGAGGACGACGCCGATGAGGACACCTTCGAGAGTTAGTGATTCCCAAAACCGCGTGAGCCAACTCATTTATTCTCTTTTTCGTTCTTATCCATCAGCATCAACTCGCGACGGATAAAGATCATTCGCTGGATCAGCGTCCACATGGAACCAACAGCTAAAACCCACAATACCTGCGGCATTCTATTCGCAAGAAATGCTGTTGAGTTCCAATCCCACGTCGACAATGCTCCTATAATGAACAACACAACGCGTTCCGGCCGTGCAAGGAAACCGACGTTGGCTTTTACGCCCAGCCCCTCGCTCCGAGCCGTGGTATAACTCACCAAGACTGAAGCAACCATGCCGATCCCGGCAAGCGCGACGTTGAGCACCGAATGTTCCGGCGTGTTGCGGGAATAAAAAATGATTATTCCGACAAAGACCCCCATATCCGAAAGCCGATCGAGCGTCGAATCAAGAAACCCGCCGTATCGCGTTACTCGCCCTGTCAATCTCGCGACATTGCCGTCGAGCATGTCAAAGAGATTCGCGACGATCAAGACGATGCCGGCCCAAAAGAATTCACCGAATCCGAACAGGACGCCGCACGCCAGATTGATTATTACGCCGATCGTGGTCAGAACGTTCGGAGGAATGCCAGCCGAAGCGAGAGCCCGCACCATCGCATTGATGATGCTCATTGCTCCTCGTCCTATGCTCGCTCCAAACATTCTCGTTGGTCCAACGTCCAAACGTCTAAAGTCCAAAGCCTTTGGACTTGGACTTTGGATTAATCCTTATCGTGTATCGTCCTCAGCCGCGTTATCTCAAAATTTCGCCAACCGGTCGGGGTCTTTACTTTGACCTCGTCGCCTTCCTCTTTGCCCATGAGGGCCTGGCCGATCGGCGAGACGGTCGAGATCAGGCCTTTTTCGGGAGCACTCTCTTCAGAGGTGACCAGCTTATAGGTAACTTTTTCTTCTTTTTCAAGATCGTACAAAACCAAGGTCGAGCCGTAGGCCGCGGTGTCCGTCGGGATCTTGGACAGATCGATCGAGTCAACCTCCATCATTCGCTGATGTAGTTGGCTGATCCGTGCCTGTACCATCGACTGGCGTTCTTTCGCAGCTTTATACTCGGCATTTTCCTTTAGATCGCCGAATTCTCGTGCGTGCTGAATATCTTTGGGGAGCTTAAAGTGTAATTCGTGCTCAAGCAGGTCTAATTCCGCCTGAAGTTTTTTCTTAATATCTTCCATACAAATCTCTAATCGTGGGTGATATAGGTCGTCGGAGCGGTCGCCGAAACGCGAGGAACTGAATTGCCGTTTTCAGCAAGTTTCGATTCCTTCGGCGCGGCAAACGAGATACCAATATCGCGTGCGGTTCTAACAAGCTGTCCATCGATCGGCACGGTCTTAATACTCGTGCAGGCTTCGTCAAGCGGAACCGTTATGATCGTTCCGGCTTGAAGGGCAACCATCTTGCCGGTTTCGCCGTTGGCGAGTGCCCGAACGGCGCAGGCACCGAAATTCGTTCCCAACATTCTGTCGAACGCGTTCGGGCTTCCGCCTCGCTGAAGGTGGCCGAGAACAACACAACGCGATTCCTTGCCGGTCAATGTCTCGATATGCCGCCGCAGGTAATCGCCAACGCCGCCGAGCCTTCGCGTTTCTGAATCCTGATACATCTCGGTCTTGCCAACTTCGACGGCGCCCTCGGCAACAACGATATTGGTAAATCTCGAACCCGACTTCTCGCGTGCCTGAACCTTGCGAACGATCGCGTCGAAGCAGAAAGGGATCTCCGGGATCAAGATGATATCCGCACTTCCGGCAAGTCCCGCCGTAAGAGCTATCCAGCCCGCGTTACGTCCCATAACCTCCAGGATCATAACGCGATCATGTGAAGCCGCCGTCGTATGCAGCCGGTCGAGAGCTTCGGTCGCAATGTCGATCGCCGTCATGAATCCGAATGTAAACTCGGTTGCGGCGAGATCGTTGTCGATCGTTTTTGGCACGCCGATGACGGGAAACCCGCGCTTGTGAAACTGTTCGGCAATACCGAGCGTTCCCTCGCCGCCTAGAACGATGAGGGCTTCGATCCCAAGAATGTCCAGGTTCGCGATCGCCTCGCCGATCGGCATTTCAGGATAAACCGGAACGCCGTTAACATTTTTTACAAAGCTGCCGCGGTTACGCGTGCCCAGAATAGTACCGCCGCGGGGCAAAATGCCGCTCACGCTTTTTGTGGTCAACGGCACTGTATGTGTATCGCCGAGAATGCCTTCGAAGCTATCCTCGATACCGATACATTTCATCCCGTATTCGCCGATCGCCGTTCGGACGACCGCTCGAATTACTGCATTTAGGCCCGGTGCGTCACCGCCGCCGGTCAAGATCCCGATCTGTTTATACATAGAAAATGAGTACTCAAAACGAACTAGTATTTTACTCTACGCGCGGAAGAATGCGAAAAGGCGGCGAGCTTGCCTTTCTCTATTCAGCCCACAATAGTTAGCTCTGCAACTTATTATCTAAAATTTTGTGCGAACGTAGCCACCATATTAGCGGCCTGCGGCATCGTCTCGATTGCCTTCAGCACCTGCGGATCGGCCTCGAGCAGAACCTGAACGCCGGCTTCGGTGGAATAGTTGGCGGTCGCAAGTTCCTCGCGGAGGCGACGGCGGGCGTATTCCGCTTGGCCGAGAATATTTTCAGCGGTCAAACCGTTATCTTTGTTGGCGGCCGCAAATGATCTGAAAGACTCAAATACCCGGTCGCTGACCGAGAATTCGTTGGGCTGAAGCGTGGCTTTGAAGCTTTGCTTTTCAACTTTGAAATTCTCGAACCCTGAGATCTTTCCGGATACGAGCTGCCGTACAAAAAAGAATGCTGCTTCATTGATGCGTCCGCGGATCGGACTGAATTTCTGGCCGTCGGCGACAATATCGGGCTCGATCCCGCGGCCGCCGTAGAGCACCCTTCCATTAGCCGTCGTCACCGGGCTGCCGGTTGGTTTCGGCTTCACGTCAAGGTCGGCATTCTCCGGCAGTTCATCCCCGTGCGTGTAGTAATCGTAGATCGAACCGTTGGAGTAATCCCTCTGCAGCGAACGGCCGAACGGAGTATAGTAGCGTGCCGTAGTAAGTGTCAGCCCGGTGCCGTAAGGCAGCCTGAAGACTCGCTGTACGAGGCCTTTACCAAAGCTGTCACTGCCGACGACCAGTCCTCGTGCATAATCCTGGATCGCTCCGGCAACTATCTCTGAGGCCGACGCCGAACCGCCGTTTATCATTACAACCAGAGGGAAGTTCTCATTGCCCCCGCTGGTCGAACGCAGTTCGCGAGCGTCCTGCCCGTTTGCACCCTTGACCGAGACCACGACCTGTCCGCCCGGAACAAACTTCCTGACAACAGCAACCGCCTGTTCCAAAATACCACCCGGATTACCTCGAAGATCGAGGATCAGGCTCTTCATTCCCTGCTTCTTGAGATCGCCGATCGCCATCGACAATTCCTCAGCAGTTGTCTGTTGGAAACCCCCGGTCAATCCCACATAGCCTATCGATTCCGGCAGCATAAAGACGTTTCGGACCGACGGCAGGGGAACACCGCCGCGCACGATCTCAAAATCAAGCGGGCTTGCATTTCCAACTCTATCGATCTGAACTTTTACCATCGTTCCGCGTTCACCGCGGACGTTTTTCGAAACCTCGGCGCTCGTCCATTCCTTCGCATCTTTGCCGCCAACAGTTAGGAAACGGTCGCCGTAGCGGAGCCCTGCTTTATCCGCCGGCGTATTCGGGATAACCGACTGCACGTAGACGCCGTCGCGATGCTGTAGGATCGAAACGCCGATGCCATAAAACTGCGAGGCCTGATCTTCAGTAAGTTTGCGATATTCCTCAGCCGTAAAGTACGAAGAGTGCGGATCGAGCGTCCAGAGCATGCCTTGGATAGAGCTGTCGTTCAGCTTCTCGAAATCGACCTTGCCGGCGTATTCACTTTCGACGAGACGAGCGGCCTCGCGGTAGTCCGCAAGGAGAGTTTCCTTAGTTACTGTTCCCTCAGCCGACGAACGTGAAGGCATTCTGCCAAAGAGCCCGCCGAGTAATGCTCCGATAACTATCAGGATGATCGCAAAAAAAGTAAATCTTTTATTCATAGAAAGCTCGTCGACTCTTATCAATATAGCATAGACGCTATGGTGCCGGGGATTGGTTTGCTTCCCAATGTTATGAGGTGAAATTTACTTTTAAACGGCAAAAACTTACCATTAAATCTTTGTGAAATGAAACCTGATACCTCAATAGTCATTCCCGCTTACAATGAGAGCGAACGCCTCGGGTCGCCGCTGAACACTATTCTCAACTTCGTCGCGGCCAACAACATTAATGCTGAGGTCATAGTCGTCGACGACGGCTCGTCCGACGATACTGCCAAAGTCGCGGAAAGTACTTTTGAAGCCGTACCGTCCGTCTCCACTACCGTCATTAGATACGAAAAGAACCGGGGCAAAGGTTTCGCTGTAAAGACCGGCCTGTTAGCGGCAAAAGCGGATATCGCTCTATTTTCCGACGCCGACCTCTCAACGCCGATCGAGGAAATGTCGAAACTCATCGACCCGATCCGCAAGGGCGAATTTGACGTCGCGTTCGGCTCCAGAGCTATCGATCGTACGCTTATCGGCACGCACCAGCCGTGGCGTCGTGAACAAGGCGGCCGCGTGATGAATCTCATCATAAAAACGATGTCGGGGCTGAAATTCTACGACACACAGTGCGGTTTCAAGGCGTTCAACATGGTGAAATTCCGCCCGCTGCTCGATGTGATGCAGATCGACCGGTTCGGCTTCGACGTCGAATTTCTCTTCGTCGCAAATTACCACAAGCTCCGTCTAGCCGAGATCCCTGTCCGCTGGAACGACGTTGCCGGATCAAAGGTCAGCGTCCTTCGCGACACCCGCCGAATGATCAGCGAACTGAATCAGATCCGGCGGAACGCGAAGAATGGAACGTACGATCTAAAAGGATAGGTGACAAAATGACCGCTAAACTTAACGTCAATATCGATCATGTCGCAACGGTTCGTGAGGCTCGCAAGACTATTGAGCCAAGCGTAGTCGCGGCTGCAGTTATCTGTGAACAGGCTGGTGCCGACGGCATCACGGTTCACCTTAGAAGCGATCGACGGCATATCCAGGATCGCGATATTGAGCTGCTCCGAGACGTCGTCACGACATATTTGAATGTCGAAATGGCCGCGACCGACGAGATGGTCGCGATCGCCGCGAGGATCTTGCCGGATGCCGTTTCGCTCGTGCCAGAAAGCCCGAACGAGATCACGACGGAGGGCGGTTTGGACGTGGTAGGGAATTTTAAGAATGTGCGGTTAGCGTGCGAAGAACTGAAATCGGCCGGTATATTTGTCAGTATGTTTATTGATCCGGACACTGACCAGATCGATGCCGCAAAAGTAGCGGGTGCCCAGCAGATCGAACTCTGCACAGCAGAATATGCCGAGCTAACCCTTTCATCACGCTCCGCTCACGGAACCGGCCACCAAAAAGCCGCAGCGGAATTGATCCGGATAAAAAAAGCCGCACACCACGCCGTCGACCTTGGATTGATCGTCGCCGCCGGGCACGGCCTCACAACTAGGAACGTCGGTGCCCTTGCCGCGATCCCCGAGATCACCGAATTCAACATAGGCCATCACATCATCTCGCGTGCCGTATTTGTCGGATTAGATCAGGCAGTAAAAGAGATGATCGACGCCATTTCATAGCAACGGGTTCTTGCTCGTCCGCAGCACACAAGTTAGAACTACGACGACACCAAACCCTTCTCCAACAATTTATGACCTACATCAAAATGTTCCTCGCCGTAACGTTATTTGTTGCTGCACAAAATACATCTTCGTCCGCCCAGACCCCTGTCTCGCCGAGCAGCGCTGAAAAGATCGACGAATTCTCGTTCCTGGCGGATGCTTGGACCGACAAATGCAAATCCGGAAACTGCGTCAACGGCAAAGGCAAGATGATTTACGGCAGCGGTGACACTTACGATGGCGAATTCGTTAACGGTCAACGACATGGTATGGGTACATATCGGACCAAAGATGGCCAGGTATATGTTGGGCAATTTGCCAAGGGCAGCTACAACGGCAGAGGTAAGATCACATTTGCAAACGGCGAAACTTACGACGGCGAATGGCTAAACAACGAGCGCACTGGCGAAGGAAGAGCCACCTACAAAGACGGTGCAAATTACGAAGGTGTTTGGCTCGCGAACAAGTGGCATGGCTTAGGACGCTGCGCCTATTCAAATGGTGACGTTTACTACGGCAACTGGGTCAACGGAGTCAGAGATGGTAAGGCAACATATTATTTTAAGAACGGCAATTACTACATTGGATTCTGGAAAAACGATCTACAGCATGGAGAAGGGAGATTTGTTGATAAACAAACCGACCAAACTATAACCGGAATATGGAAAGACGGTGTTGCTCCCTATGCACTGACACCAAAGCCAACTCCAGCCACAACCGCCGGTCAGATGACATTCGAGGGTGGAGCAAAATTTGATGAGCCAGTCGAGCAGGCCAAGCCAATTAACTCAACCACGACTAATTGTATTTCCGGCAGTTGTTTAAATGGCATCGGCAAATACCTCTTCCCCAACGGCCTTGTTTACGAAGGCTCTTTTGTAAACGGAAAAGCAAGCGGCAAAGGCAAAGCAACCTACCAGGACGGCTCGACGTATGTCGGCGATTTCGTTAACGGCAAAATGGAAGGCAGAGGCATCTTTTTATATGCCAACGGAAACACATACAATGGCGGTTGGCTGGGCAATGTTAAATCGGGACAAGGAACTCAAACGCTAAAACAGAGCGACGAGCTTTATGTCGGACAGTTTGCCAACGACAAACGGAACGGCAAGGGCAAAGCTACGTATAAAAATGGCGACATCTACGACGGCGATTGGGTGAACGGTCTCCGCGAAGGTCAGGCGACGTACACGTTCCCGAACGGCAGCTATTACATCGGCGGTTTCCTCAAGGATAAACAGCACGGCACCGGCAAACAATTTAACAAGCTGACCGGCATCACGATCGAAGGGATCTGGACAGACGGGAAATTCGTCAACGCTGCCGCCACAACTAAAGTAACTCAGGCTAATTCGGAATCCAAACTTCCCGTGGACGCGATTGCAACGCAATTACGCGAGACGCTGAACGGCAAATACGATTATATGGACCGAAAGCCGCTCACGTACATTGTGACCAATAAAAAGACGAACGAAGTTCTGCGATACCAGATCGAATTCATCAATGACGGCGGCAAGTTAGAGTTCCGTTGGAAAGAAAGCACCAGGAAAGAACAGTCCGAAAAACTCGTCATCACTGACGAATCTCTGAGATCGGCGAGTACATACGTCAACTTCTTCTCCACCAAAACAGTGATCGCAGCAGACAAAGAGATTTCGTTTATCCTTAGCCAAAAGCTTCACAAAGAGCTGAAAGACAAAGAGGAAATAAGCCTTGATCTAGGAAGCGGCCTGAAACGCTATACCTTCCTTATGAGCCTATCGGCTTCGAGCGGAACCTACACTGACAAAAGGATAAAGGTGATTCACCTGCAAGGCTCCGACGGAGTATCCAAAATACAAATCCTAGACGATCCGATCTGTCCGCTCATCATCAAGATCGAAACGACCGAGTATACGTTAGCTCTCGTTTGAGGCTGATAAATGCCCGACGCCTTTGCCGCAGACAAAGGCGTCGTCAAGTTGTCGGCCGACCATGTAGTCGATCCTATTTCGCCGGAGCACCGGTCACGGTAAATTTCATATCCTGCGACGTTTGCGAGAGCTTACGGTCGTTTGCGTTAAAGGCCTCGACTTTTGCAGTATAGTTCCCCGGCGTCAAAGGTTTATCGAGGGTGATAGACGTGCCATCGACACGCTTGTTTATATGATCAAAATCTGTCTCAGCCCCACTGGAGCTGTCGGCGTGGATGCTGTATTTGTAGTACGCCGCATCGGGATAGGCATCCCATTTGACCTCGATTCCTGCGGCTGCAACCTTTGAACCGGCCTTCGGGCTTATCAACTTCACATCATTCTTAAAGAGGTGCGTGTCCGGAGCAAAGTAGGTCTTACCGTCCTCGATATTGTATTTTGCTGCCGAGATAATGCCCGCCGTCGCAAAGACATAATATGGCGTCTCAAAAACCTGAACGGTCAATCCTTCATATGTTCCCGGTGTAACGTCCTTAATCAAGTATTCACCCGAATCATCGGTCTTGGTGGTAAATGTTTCGCCACCGCAGCCATTCATATACTGGCTAAACGTCTTGCAAAGTTTTACCTGAACGCCGGCCGCGGGCTTGTCATTGAAGAATGCCTTGCCCTGAACGTTCGCTTTACCGGAAGCCGGCTTTTCCTTTTCGACGCCCGTGCCTGACGGGATAGTTCCGTCTTTGTTAGGTTGGACGGCCACTTTATTCGCCGGCGCCGGTCCGGCGACGTTATCAACCCGATCCCCCTTAGACCCGCACCCGCCCGCCATCAACGACCCCAACACAACCGCCACACACGTTAACTTAAATACTATTGACATAAATCGTTTGCTCCCTGAAACTAAAAAGATAGGCGAATAAACCGTCTCGCCAGTAATTCTAAGAATTATAGGTTTGAACGGACGCGACGCAAAAGTCTTGCACCCACCCGACAACTGTTCGAAGGAATTGCTACATTTATAAAAAGAAGCAATTCCTTTACTTCATATCTTCGGGAACCACCATAGGGAAGTTGACGATGGACACGCCGGAGCTTGCGTAGCCGCCTTCTTCAGGCACGATTTCTACAAAGACATCGTTCAGCTTATCGTAATCGGATTTTGTGGTGCGAACGGCGTACCAGTGTTTCAGCATCGGTCTATCAAGGCCATCACTTCCCCATTTTCGCCATTGTTCGGCTTTCTTAAATTTTACCTCTTGGGGAACACCGAAAGCATCAGTCATCTTGTTGATAATTTCGTCGAAGGCTGATTGGTCATAGTAGTCCCGTGCCTCCTTCACCATTTTGGACCTCAATAATGGCCTATCATTCTTAATGAGAGCGTCAACGATCAAATCACTAAGCTCGCGCGCTTTCTTTCGATCAAACACATAGTTCTCTGTAGGAGTCCCACTAGGTTCGGCAGGGGCTCACGGTCGGAGATGTGGGCTGTACGGAGGTAACAGGAATTCCTCCGCAAGTAAAAGCTGATATGAGCATCGATATAAGAAGCGTAATTTTCATGGTGTTGGCGGGTCCCTTTTCTTTGGTGGTGCTTCGACGTGGGCGGCGGTGTTCCAGGCGCCGATGGCGCCGGTTTCGCCGGAGCAGAAGTTTGGGACCATGTAGCCGACGATAATCTTTTTATGGCCGCGTAGCGGACGAACGACTTTAGCCGTGGACGTTTGTCCACGAAACGCCGTCAAAAATGATCCTCGTCGCGTAGCGACGATTGAATCAATCAAATATATACCGCTCATCGTAATCAATACCGTTCAATTTCAACATCGCAACATATTCATCCTCGAACGATTGTTGTTCATGATGTTTGCGTTGGTTCTTAATATATTCAACCACATCCGGCACGCTCGATTTGCTCACGCTGAATATGCCATAACCAACTTGCCACTCAAACGAACGCATCTCAGGAAATGTCTCGTGTATCCATCTCGACGATTCGCCCTTTAACCACTGAACGATCTGGCTCGGAGAAAATTTTGGCCTTGCCATTATTAAAACGTGAATATGGTTCTCGATGCCGCCGACTTGAATGGCGATTAACTCGTGATTCCGCGCGATCCCGCCAATATATGCCCAGACGCGGACCTCGATATCTTGGCTAATCAGATCTTTTCGCCCCTTCGTCGAAAAAGCGATGTGGTAGAACAAATTTGAATATGTGTTCGCCATCGCTATTCAATCGTCGCAACGCGACGATGACGTGTTTGACACGTTCTCCGTGGACAAACGTCCACGGCTAAATTCGATCTGTCGCTATGCGACGCACTAAGAATTTTGGGTTTACTGTGCGAAAAGGATACTCGATTAGAGCACGCTTTTCAAAGCCTGGCCGGTAAAGGACTTTTTGACTTTGGCAACCTCTTCCGGTGTGCCGGTCGCGACGATTTTACCACCGCCGGAGCCGCCCTCGGGGCCGAGGTCGATTATGTAGTCGGCTGATTTTATGACGTCGAGGTTGTGTTCGATGACGATGACGGTGTTGCCGGTGTCGACGAGTTTTTGCAGGACCTCGAGCAGTTTGTGAACGTCTGCGAAATGCAGCCCGGTCGTCGGTTCATCGAGAATATAGATCGTCTTGCCGGTGGCACGTTTGCTTAGCTCTTTCGCTAATTTAATGCGTTGAGCTTCGCCGCCGGAGAGAGTGGTGGACGACTGGCCGACCTTGATATAGCCGAGGCCAACGTCGAGCAAAGTTTGCAGCTTTTGCTGGATCGATGGAATGTTTTCGAGCAACGGCAGAGCGTCTTCGATCGTTGTGTCGAGAAGGTCGGCGATCGAGAGGCCTTTAAACCTCACCGCGAGTGTTTCGCGGTTGTAGCGATGGCCGCGGCAGACGTCGCAGGTGACGTAGACGTCGGGCAGGAAATTCATCTCGATCCGCTTCAGCCCGCCGCCTTCGCACGCCTCGCAGCGGCCGCCTTTGACGTTGAACGAGAAGCGTCCGGCTTTGTAACCACGCGTTCGTGATTCCGGCAGCATCGCATAAAGCTCACGCAGCGGTGTGAACAACCCCGTAAACGTCGCCGGATTAGAACGCGGCGTTCGGCCGATGGGTTTTTGGTCGATCTCGATGATCTTGTCGACGAGATCGAGGCCTTCGATGCTGTCGTGTTCGAGCGGCTCGACAGCCGATTTGTAGACGTGTTTGTAGAGCGCGGGATAGAGAATTTCCTCAACGAGCGTCGACTTGCCTGAGCCGGAGACTCCGGTCACAACCGTCAAAAGCCCGAGTGGAAATTCCGCATCGATATTCTTCAAATTATAGGCCCGCGCACCTTTTACCTTGATCCGCTTGCCGTTCGGTATGCGGCGAACTTCCGGCACCTCGATGCTGATCTCGCCACTAAGATATTTCCCGGTCAGCGAATCCTTCGACTTTTCGATATCTTTCGGCTTGCCGCTAGCGACAACCTCGCCGCCGTGCGTTCCGGCAAGCGGGCCGAGATCCACTACCCAATCTGCCTGCTCGATGGTTTCGGCATCGTGTTCGACGACGAGGACCGTGTTCCCCAGATCGCGCAGCATGTGCAAGGTCTCAAGCAGACGCTGATTGTCGCGCGGATGCAGCCCGATGCTCGGTTCATCAAGTACATAAAGCACGCCGCGAAGCTGCGACCCGATCTGCGTCGCCAGCCGAATTCTTTGCCCTTCGCCACCCGAAAGCGTCGCCGACGAGCGGCTCAGCGTCAAATAACCGAGTCCAACTTTGTCGAGAAAATGTATGCGGTCCTTGATCTCTTTCAGCACAAGCCCGGCGATCTTTTCGTCTCGCGGGCTTAGCTTGATCGCGTCAAATTTCTTCGCAGATTCTGAGATCGGAAACTCGGTATATTCCGCAATGCCGAGCCCGTTGACCTTGACCGCCAGGCTCTCCGGCTGGAGCCTTGAGCCGTGACATTTCGGGCACGGGATCGGTGCGATCAGCTCCTCGAGAGCGGCTTTTATCTTTTCCGAAGGCGGATTTTCGATCCGCTCGCTCATCGCCCGCATCGCTCCCAGCCAGTCGCGTTCGAATTTGTAGTCGCCGTGCCGAAAGGTCAGCCGTTTCTTCGTTCCGTTAAAAAACGCGTCACGGATCGCCTGCGGCAGATCGTTAAAATTGACCTTCAAGGCATCGCTTTCGCCGCCCGCAAGCAGATCTTTCACCTTCTTGAGAGTCTTTCGCGGCTTCTGATTCCCGGTCGGCGGCTCGAGCGGATCACCGGTCGTAAACCTTTCGATGATCGCGACCAAAGCCGATTTGAGAAACGCAGCTCCCGATTTGTCGATGCCGCTCAGAAAATCGACCTTCCCTGCCGGAACGTCGCCGTCCGGAACGATCTTTTTCGCCTCGATCTCAAGCACCGTCCCGATCCCTTGACAGCGCTTACACGCACCGAATGCGGAGTTGAACGAGAACGACCGCGGCTCCAGCGGAGCGATGTTTATGCCGCAATTGATGCACGCCATCTTTTCGGAATACATCTTCTCTTCGCCGTCGATGATCGAAACGACGACCGCACCGCCGGTGAGTTTGAGAGCAGTTTTGACCGATTCGGCAAGGCGTTCGCGAACGCCGTCCTTCATCAGAAGGCGATCGACGACGACCTCGATCGTATGATTTTTGCGTTTGTCGAGAATGATCTCTTCGTCGAGTTGCCGGATCTCGCCGTCGATCCGGGCTCTTAAGAATCCGTCTTTATGAAGCTTTTCGAGTTCTTTTTTGAATTCGCCTTTGCGGCCGCGAACAAGCGGAGCAAGAATCATCACGCGTTCGCCTTCGGGCAGTTCGGCCACACCGGCTATGATCTGATCGACCGACTGCCGCGTGATCGGTTCCCCGCACTGATGACAATGCGGCTGGCCGATAGATGAGAAAAGCAGTCGAAGAAAATCGTATATCTCCGTCACCGTTCCAACCGTCGAGCGTGGCGAACGCGAAACCGTCTTCTGCTCGATCGAGATTGCGGGCGACAATCCCTCGACCGAATCTACATCGGGCTTTTCAAGCTGATCGAGAAATTGCCGTGCGTACGCCGAAAGCGATTCGACATAACGACGCTGCCCCTCGGCATAGATCGTGTCGAACGCGAGGCTCGATTTGCCCGAGCCGCTCAATCCCGTGATCACAACAAACTGATCACGCGGAATGTCAACGTCGATGTTTTTAAGATTATGCTGCCGCGCCCCGCGGACCGTGATCTGTTTAATGCCCATTACAGAGTAAAATCCCGCCAATAGTCGAAACTACTATTTTAACAGAAAGCTACCAAGAGACAAATCTTGTTGCAAGGATGCAACTGCGTAAGGTTAAAATAAAGAAGGCGGGAGCAAAATTTTAGAGCAGTTCAAAAACGGCAAACAACGAAACTACCGAAATAACTATCCACAAAATAACACCCTCAAGCAGTGCCATATATCCGCATTTTTTCAACGTCTCCCGCGATAGGCTGACGCCAATAAAAAAGAGAGTCACTGTCAGCCCCGCCTTTGCCAAATTTACTAGAGCATCGTAAATGCTCGGCAAAATGCTGCTTGGCGCGTACGAGCGAAAGGCCGTCGCGAGCAGAAAAAGAAAGATAAACCAGGGGATCGCGATCTTTGTCTTTTTTTCGGAGCCCCGTTCGCGGTAGATGTAGGCAAAAAGCAGTGCGACCGGTGCGATCCATAAGGCTCGGGCGAGTTTGACTGTCGTCGCAACTGCCAGCGCCTCAGGGCCATAGGTGGCCGACGCCCCGACGACCGAGCTTGTGTCATGGATCGCGATCGCCGACCAGATCCCGAACTGATGCTGTGTCAGGTTGAGCAAATGCCCGATCACCGGAAAGAGAAATAACGCCACCGAATTGAGCACAAAAACCGTGCCCATTGAAACAGTTATCTCGTCCTTCTCAGCATCGATGGCCGGAGCAACGGCCGCGATGGCACTGCCGCCGCAGATCGCAGTGCCGGATGAGATCAGCGTTGAGGTTTTGCTCGCAACGCCGAGCATTCTGCCGACAAAATAGCCGAGGATAAGCGTCCCGAAGATCGTTGCGATAGTAAACAAAATGCCATCTTTGCCCGCCTTGTAAACGGAAGTCAGATTCATTCCGAATCCGAGAAAGACGACCGATCCCTGTAGCAAATATTTCGTGACCTTTCCCTCTACCTCAGGAAACGGGTTGCCAATAGTAAACGCCAAAATCAGCCCCAAAGCCAAAGCGATAGGAGGCGAGCCCCACGGCGAGAGGCAAAATAGAACAAGGAGGATAAATAGGGCTTTTTGCCACATAGCCAAAATGACTGGAGCGCAAGCGTCCCGCTTGCCAACACCGCAGCTTCTGCGGTGTTACGGCCCGACGTTTCTGCGAGCTGAATTGATCTGAGGCTCTGTGCGGCCTGCGACCGCTGGCAAGCAGGACGCTTGCGCTCCATTCATCTCAAAATTCCAAAAACCTTCTTCAACAGAGCCGTGGTTCTGCCGATCGGGTTTTCGCGGATCTTCCGCTCTTCATCTGCAACTAACAAAAACGACCCGTCGAGTGCTTTTTGCGTGACGTAACCATCGAGGTCGGTCGCGTCTTTACCGAGCAATTGAGCCGCAAAACCAGCCTTTCCAACCATTGCCTTGTACTTCTGCGTGACACCGGTTTTCTCTGTGAATTCCTCAACTATCGGCCGGAATTTCCCGCGCAAAGTCTCCTCGCTTGACCTTCTAAAAAACTGCGTCGCCGCATCCTTCTGCCCGCTGAACAAGATCTGCCGGGCATCATCGAACGACATCCATTTGATCGCGTCAATAAAAACGTCGATCGCGACCGGAACTGCCTTCTCAGCCGCGTTATTCATCGACGCTACGAAAGCATCGACCGACCTTCCCTGCCCCGCGACACGAAGACCCTTTTCAAGCTTTTGCAGCGATTTCGGAAGCGGGATCTTAACCCGCGGGTTGAGCAAAAAGCCATTCGGCTTTCCCAGCGAGTTGACCGCCGAGCTCACGCCTTTTCCGAGTGCTTCTTTTAGGCCTGCCGCGATGTCATTGTCGGAGACATTTTTCGTGCTCTGAGCCAATAACCCCGTTGAAAGCATCGTGAGAAAAAAGAGAGCTTTGATAAACTTAAACATAGATTCGTTATTCGACGTTTAGCATCCTTTTTTCCGACAACCGGCCACCGACCACTACTTAGCCTTTCCCTGACTTGCGACCGCGTCCTGGGCTGCCTTTATTGCTTCGGCGTCACCGAGATAGTAGCTCTTTATCGGCTTTAGATTTTTGTCGAGTTCGTAAACTAGCGGGATGCCGGTCGGGATATTCACGCCAACGATCTCATTGTCAGGGATGTTATCAAGGAACTTGACCAGCGACCTGAGACTGTTGCCGTGAGCAGCAATGATCAGACGTTTGCCGGCTTTGATCTTCGGGGCGATCTCGCTTTCCCAGTAGGGAACGACGCGGGCAACCGTATCTTTCAGACATTCGGTCTTGGGGAAATTAGCGATGCCGGCGTATCTTGGATCGTTTCCAAGATAGCGTTCATCAGTTTCTTCCATCACCGGCGGCGGGACATCGTAGCTTCGGCGCCAGATCAATACCTGTTCGTCGCCATATTGAGCCGCCGTTTCCGCCTTGTTCATTCCCTGCAGCCCGCCGTAGTGCCGCTCGTTGAGCAGCCATGATTTTGTCACCGGCAGCCACATCCGATCGAGCTCGTCCAAAGTTATCCACAAAGTACGGATCGCTCGCTTAAGCACCGACGTATACGCCTCATCAAACTCAAAACCCTCCGCCTTCAACAACTTACCTGCAGCATGCGCCTCTTCCACGCCCTTTTCCGAGAGGTCAACGTCCTTCCAGCCCGTGAACCGGTTTTCCTTATTCCATTGACTCTCGCCGTGGCGAATTAGAACTAGTTTGTACATATTTGGAACGCCGGCAGCCTGCCGGCAATAGCCTAATTATCAATCATTTCCTTCGCTTCTCCAACCAGGTAAAGCGAACCCGTGACCAATATCAACGCATCATCATCTGTCACCTCGATCGCCTTCGCGATCGCATCCTTCACGTTTTGGGTAATAACGATTCGAGTTCTCCCAAATTTCGCTGACATTGTCCGAACGATCTCATCCGGCTCGATCGATCGTGAATTTTCCGGCTTGGTCAAGATCAGTGTATTAGCCTTCGGAAACAATATTTCCCCGATTTCACCGATCTCCTTGTCCCTCATCGCCGCGAAGATCATCGTGATCGGCTGAGTGACGAACTCATCGAGATATTCACGCAAAGCCTTTGCTCCGGCGATATTGTGAGCACCGTCAAACAGGAATCTACCGACATATTCGAGGCGTCCGGGATGACGGGCGTTTTCAATTCCGCGATCTATATTTTTCGGCGTGATCGAAAACTCGTTTTGTAATATTTCCGCTAGAAGGATGGCGATCTTCGCGTTTTCAAGCTGGTGGTGACCGATCAGGCCAAGTTTTTCGACTTTGTATTGAGCTTTTTCGGTCTCAAACGTCGTCCGCCCGCTCACGCAGGCGGTTCTGACCAGGTCTGCCGGCTTCGCCGGCAGACTCAACTGTAAGAGCCGATCGGCGATCACAATTCTTGCTTCGTTTCGCTGTATTCCAACTACAACTTGAGAGCCGGAGTGAATTATCGCCGCCTTCTCGGCAGCTATCTCTTCGATCGTCTCACCCAGATATTCCTGGTGATCGAGATCAATGGGTGTGATCGCCGCAATTTCTGCCTTCGTGGCTGTTGTCGCGTCATATCGACCGCCAAGTCCGGTTTCTAATATCGCGAGTTCAACTTTCGCATCGGCGAACGCTTGGAGAGCCATCGCCGTGACCTGTTCGAAATATGTTGGAACTCTCCCGAGTTTGCCGTCCTTGACCAGCGATTCCGAAGTTTTACGAACAAGGGTTGCGAGCCGGGCGAATTCTTCTTCGCTGACGTCTTTTCCGCCGATCTTGATGCGTTCGGTAATGGAAACAAGATGCGGCGAGGTATAGAGCCCGGTCGGAATTCCGACCTCGAAACATATCGAATCGAGAAATGCGCAGACTGAACCTTTCCCGTTTGTTCCCGCGACCTGTACTTTTAGGTAATTATTCTGAGGATTCCCGAGAGCATCGAGCAGTGTGCGGATATTCTCGAGCCCAAGCTTCATCGTCTCGACTTCGTTGCCGAGCGAGAGAAGATACGATTCGGACTCGCGGAAATTCACTTTGGTACGGGAGATCTATGCCGCGATCTGCTTGTTCATCATAAAATCAAGCATGCGGATTATGGTTTCTTTCATTTCACGACGATCGACGACCATATCGACCATGCCGTGTTCGAGCAGGAATTCGCTACGTTGAAAACCTTTTGGGAGTTTTTGGCGGATCGTTTGTTCGATGACGCGTGGGCCCGCGAATCCGATAAGGGCTTTCGGCTCGGCCAGAATAACATCGCCCAGCATCGCAAAACTCGCGGTCACGCCGCCAGTCGTCGGGTCGGTTAAGACCGAAATGAACGGCAATCTCGCGTCGTGCAGACGCTGTAACGCCGCCGAGATCTTGCCCATCTGCATCAGGCTTAGCGTGCCTTCCTGCATTCTAGCTCCGCCGGAGGCAGAGAAGATAATGACGGCGCCGCGTTCGTCGACCGCACGCTCGATCAGCCGCGTGATCTTCTCGCCGACCGCCGAACCCATCGAACCGCCGATGAACGACATATCCATCGCCCCGGCAAATGTCAGATGCCCGCCGGCCATCCCTTTGCCCGAAACGATCGCCTCGGGCAACCCAGAAACTTCTTTCGCCTGCTGGATACGATCGACGTACCGTTTTGAATCGGTAAATTCGAGTGGGTCGCCCGAGGTCACTTCTTCGTCGAGCTTTTCATAACGGCCGTCATCAAACAGATCACGCAGGCGTTCGACCGCCGTGTACCGGAAATGATAACCACAATGCGTACAGACCTCGTGCGAATCTGCGAGTTCGCGTTTATACAGAGCGTTGTCGCAGTCAGGACATTTTACAAAAATGCCCTCGGTGCGGACGGTTTGCTCCTCGTCGTGCTCCTGCTCCTCGATCTTCGGTTTGTCTCTGCGAAACCAGGACATAGATTTAATATTGCGGTCAGTTAATCGAAATTTAAGACTAACATACGACGCAGCATCTTGTCAGAACCGTCTGCAGGTCCGGGTCAGAACCGCCTGCGTGAGCGGGCGGAACGCGACTCGGCCTGTCTTCAACGTAAAGCCTCGTCGCGACGTTCGAGATAAGGCCCGATAAACCCTCCCGATCGCGTCCTCACCGCCCGCTTACGCAGGCGGTTCTGACAGTATCTTCTGCATCTCGCCGTGTATCAGACCGTTCGAAACGAGCATCGGCGGCGAATAGACGCTGAATTTCGAGCCATCATAACCGCTGACCTGCCCACCGGCTTCTTCGATCAAAAGCACGCCAGCCGCCATGTCCCACGCGTTCAGCCCTTCTTCCCACATTCCGTCGAAACGCCCGCACGCCACATACGCCAGATCGATCGCCGCCGAGCCGTCACGCCGGACTCCGCGAGCTTTTAATAAAAACTCGGTCAAATGCCGCGCAAAATTCTCGCGGCTCTTAAAATTGTATGGAAAGCCCGTGACCAGCAAAGCCTCGCTCAACTTCTCGGTCTGCGAAACACGGATCGGCTTGTTATTGAGCGACGCACCGCGGCCGCGTTCGGCGGCGAATAATTCGTTTCGCGTCGGGTCAAATGTCACGCCGATGACGATCTCGCCGTCGTGTTCGAGAGCGAGCGTGACCGCAAAACACGGATAGCCGTGAGCGTAATTCGTCGTGCCATCGAGCGGGTCGATGATCCATTTCCAGGTATTTTCGCCGCCGATAATGACGGCATTTCCCGATTCCTCAGCGAGGATCGAGTGTTTTGGGTGATGGGATTTGATGCGTTCGATGATGAGAGCCTCGCTGGCGATGTCGGCCTCAGTGACGAGGTCGATGTCGCCTTTTTTCGAGATCGCGACGCGGCCAAATTTTTCTAGTAATAGCTGTCCGGCTTCGCGGGCTGTTTCGATGGCAAAATTGAGCATGGATTTAAATTTTCGACCCAAAGCCGCAAAGATGCAAAGTCAGAACCGCGTGAGTAAGGGGGCAGAACGAACTAAACGTAGATCAAACCGATAAGACGTATGAGCCTAAACGCAAAAACCGCCCACTTACGCGGGCGGTTCTGACCTAGAATTGGTGGCCTCAGACTTGATCGCAACACACGCTTGTAATTGCTACCGTTGCTCGATTCCTCGCCTAGCGGAGTTCACAACAAAGCGTTGTGCGGAGCCTGAGACCATATGGCGGAAAGGGTGGGATTCGAACCCACGGAACCCTTTTGAGGTTCACAGCATTTCCAATGCTGCCAATTCAACCGCTCTTGCACCTTTCCACGAAACTAAATTTTCAATTACCGGTTAGCCGATCTCGATGATCTCTTCTTCGATCACGACCACATCGGCTGGTTCATCGTCGCCGACCATCCAGCTATAAACAAAACCTGCGAGCAAAGCTCCGAGGATCGGAGCTATCCAGAACAGCCAGAGCTGCCCAACCGCCCAACTATCGGCAAATATCGCTACGAAAACTGCTGGTCCCGTGCTGCGTGCAGGGTTGACCGAGGTGTTCGTCACCGGGATCGAGATCAGATGGATCAGCGTCAGGCAAAGGCCGATCGCGATCGGGGCAAAACCCTTCGGAGCCAGCCGGTGCGTCGATCCGAGGATGACGATCAGGAAAAAGAACGTCAATACGACTTCAGCGACAAAGCAGGCCAGAACCTCGTATTGCCCGGGCGAATGCTCTCCGAACCCGTTCGAGGCAAAACCGCCGGCCATCGAAAATCCCGTCTTTCCTTTGGCGATCAGGTAAAGAATTCCTGCTCCAGAAAGGGCTCCCAGAACCTGAGCGATGACATAGGGCAAAATATCTTTCGCCTCAAATCGCTTCCCGGCCCACAATCCGAATGTAACCGCCGGATTAAAATGGCCGCCCGAGATATGGCCGACAGCATACGCCATCGTCAGAACCGTCAAACCAAATGCGAGCGAAACGCCCGCAAAACCGATGCCGAGATTTGGATAAGCCGCCGCCAAAACCGCGCTTCCGCAACCGCCAAGCACGAGCCACAACGTTCCAAGAAACTCTGCCGACAACCTTTTTGCAATAGGCATAAGGTGGATCCTCCAGAAATATCTAAATTGTGTATTACGGCGCGATAATAACCGATAAATTCTCAAAGAACAAAACAGTTGGCAGAAGCACCAGGCTGTCGGCAGAAAAAACACCGAAAACTGCCGGCTGCTGCAGCCAACTGCCTACAAAATTCAAGTGGCGGAGAGGGTGGGATTCGAACCCACGGAACCCGTTAAGGTTCAACAATTTTCGAGACTGCCCGATTCAACCACTCTCGCACCTCTCCGCGAACCTACAATTCTAAACATTTACCCCTACGCTTTTCAAGTTTGAAAGGAAGAAGAAGGCGGAACCACGAAAATACACGAAAGATCACGAAATCAAATTTCCTATTTTAGTGTTCCTTTCGTGTACTTTTCGTGGTTACTAACTCTTCCGCCGCGCTTTAAAGAATTCCTGCATCAGGCTGCGGCATTTTTCGGCGAGGACGCCTGATCGGATCTCCATGCGATGGTTCAGCTTCGGGCTGTCGCAGACACGGAAGTGCGTTTCGGCGGCACCAAATCGTTCGTCGTGTGCTCCAAAGACCAGCCTTTTGACGCGAGCGTTCACCAAAGCTCCGGAGCACATCGCGCAGGGCTCGAGCGTCGTGTACATCGTCGTCCCGTTAAGGCGGTAATTCCCCGTCCGTATCGCCGCCGTGCGAAGAGCGAGTATCTCGGCGTGAGCTGTCGGGTCGTTATCTTTAATTGTCCGATTAGATGTTGCGGCAAGTATCTTCCCTTCGGCATCGACCAAAACAGCTCCGACGGGAACTTCACCGATCTTTTCCGCTTCGCGGGCCTGATAGATCGCCCGCCACATCCACTGTTCGTCTAGGTCTGAATCCGGCATCGGTTTGAGTGTAACTAACTTTTAGGGAAACAACGAAAAGGGCGCGAGTTCCAACAGAGCGAAGCGAGACTGGAGCGGCATGCATCCCTGCTTGCCACGCCGGTTCCTCCGGCGTTAAGCTCCAAAGGTAAAATCACGTTAAGGGTGCGGAATGCCCGCGGACGTAACACCGCAGAGGCTGCGGCGTGGCAAGCAGGGATGCTTGCCGCTCCAGTCTCGCTAAGCTTGCGCTCCAGTCAAATCTTGCATCCCGCCCTCTAAAATGTTAAACATTATGATAATAAAGCTTTCTCGTCTCTCCAGAAATGCTCCGCTAAAACGCTATGAACGATGAGGTTCGACCGGGAACCCAATCTGCCGATGATATCCACATAACAAATGTGCCGCAGTCGTTCCGCGCCTTTGCTGAGGAAGTCCATAAACGCACGCAAAAACCGAAAACAACGCCGATGGCGATCCCGCAGAAGCTGCTGCCGGCCGAGTTCAACATGGCCCTCGTGCACTTCTACCGCGGCGAGGTACAGCGTTCCAACGTCTGGCGTAGTCGCCTCGATGCAACGACAAACTGGGCGGTGATCACCGCCGGTGCGACGCTGTCGTTTGTTTTCAGCTCACCGGACAACCCGCATTTTGCGATCCCGATCAATACCCTGCTCGTGTCGATCTTCTTGTTTATGGAGGCTCGCCGTTACCGTTATTACGAGGTTTGGGCAAATCGCGTCCGCGTTCTCGAGACGGGCTATTTTGCCCCGATGCTTTCGCATCGCACAATTCCCCCCGACAAAGAATGGGCCGAGCACATCGCCGCCGACCTGATATCGCCGCATTTTACCATCAGCGAATGGGAAGCCGTCGGCCGCCGTCTGCGCTCGAACTATCTTTGGATCTTTATCCTGCTGACGCTCTCGTGGACGCTAAAAGTTTACATTCACCCTTCGCCGATACCTCTCGTCTCGGATGCGGATTACAAAGCCTTCTGGGATGTATTTCTCAATCGTGCGACCGTGGGACTTACGCCGGGCTGGCTCGTTGTGCTGAGCGGTATACTTTTTAATGGCCTGATTTTGTTTGTTGCGTTCAGCACATTAAAATTAAAAGACGCATCCAGCGAGGTGCTGCCGCTCGAAAGTTTCGAATGGCACCCGCTGAAACAGGTTTCCGACTGGGCCGAAAGCAGCCTCAAACGCCGAAATACAATAAGGCGCTCGAAAAAGGCAAAGCAAAGGGTCCGGTCGATACACAAAACGGAAGGATAGTTAGTGGTTAATGGTGAGTGGTAAATTGTTAATAACCCAGCCATCTATCACGAACTAACGATTTACCATTAACCATTTACTATTCAACATTTAACCTATGCCAATCGATCTAGAAAAACGCGGCGACGCACTCGAAAACGAATATTTCCACCGCAAGGAACAGGAACTGATCGCCAAAATGAAGGCGAAACTCGGCGAAGAAAGCGCGAAAAGCCTCGAGATCAAATGCCCGAAATGCGACGGCACCCTGATCGAGACCGATTTTGAAAAGATTAAAATAGACGTCTGCAACAAATGCTCGGGCGTCTGGCTCGATGCCGGCGAACTGACCCAGATCGCCGACAAAGACGAAGAAACCGGCTGGTTCGGCAAGCTTTTTGGCTAGCGACTGGAGAGCAAGCGTCCCGCTTGCCAACGCCGGTTCCTCCGGCGTAATGGCGACGGATATTTATCACGTTAGATCAAGCTTAAGCGCGTAAGCGGTCTTTGACCGATGGCAAGCGAGACGCTTGCGCTCCAATCGAAGGCAAAACCATGAAACTAACCAATCGATCATCCATCCTCAGCCTTTTAGTTCTCCTACTAGCTCTAACATTCTCGCTGCCGCTCTCTGCTCAACAACCGGGCAAAAAGCTGTCTGACCTCAAACTCGCTAGCAAACTGATGGGCCGCGATATGTCGTATCGGGTTGTTTTGCCGCCCGATTACAACGGCGGCAGCTCGCGTTATCCGGTAATCTATTTGCTCCACGGCCTGACGGGAAACTTCGCGAACTGGACCGACAAGACCAAACTCACGGAATATGCTCTCAACCACCGTTTCATCATCGTCACTCCTGACGGCGGCAACGGCTGGTACACCGACAGCGTTTCGGTCCCGAACGATAAATACGAAAGCTATATCATCAAAGAGCTGATACCCGAGATCGACAAAACCTATCGCACCATCTCGACGCGCGATGGCCGTGTGATCGCCGGATTATCGATGGGCGGCTATGGTTCGCTGAAATTCGGGCTGAAATATCCCGAAATGTTCACGCTGATCGGCTCATTCAGCGGAGCGCTCGGAGCTACAAGCTGGACCGAGAAAACCGCTGGAGCAACCGGCAGATCGATGGATGCCGTTTTTGGCACCGACGAAGCAGGCGAAACGAGAAAAAGCAACGATATTTTCAAAATGGTCCGCGAGCTGACCCCGGAAAAGGTGAAGTCGCTGCCGTACGTTTATCAATCCTGCGGTACCGAGGACTTTCTCATCCAAAACAACCGCGATTTTCTCAAACTCCTGAACGACGCAAAGGTTCCGCACGAATACCGCGAACACCCAGGCGTTCACGACTGGGTTTTTTGGGATGCTCAGGTGCGAGAATTCCTCGATCTCGCGGACCGTCGGATAAAAAGATAAACGACGTTAAGGCATCCTCTTGCGTACGCGGCAGGTTGTGCGTTACCACCTCCGAGTAGTTAGCCTCTGCCGAGGCTCGCCGATGAAATTAACCATTAACAACGGTATCACTTGGCTGCTGATCGTTATCGTCGGTCTGTCGCAGGCTGGCCAGGTGTCTAGCCAGACCACAGCGGTTGAAGCGTCGAAAGTAGTCGTTCGGGCCGAAGTAACGACGTCAAAATTCAACAGCCCCTTGATGGGCCGCGAAATGCCTTATCGCTTGATCCTTCCGCCAGACTATAAGACAAAACCGGAACAGAGCTACGCTACTGTCTATCTTCTCCACGGCTTGGGCGGAAACTATCAAAACTGGAATGCTCTGACCCGGTTAGCTGAATACGCTCTGAAGCATAGTTTCATAATCGTTATTGCTGAAGGCGGAAACGGTTGGTACACCGACAGCCTTACCGTTCCAAACGACAAGTATGAGAGCTATATCGTAAAAGACCTGATCCCGGAGATCGATAGAACCTATCGGACCATTCCCGACCGGAACAACCGCATCATGGCCGGCCTCTCGATGGGTGGTTACGGTTCGTTGAAATTCGGATTGAAATACCCGGAAATGTTCTCACTGATCGGCACCTTTAGCGGAGCTGTAAATGCCGCCAGCTATTCTGAAAACAATTCCGCAACCGCGGGCCGCGGGATCGACAAGATAATGGGCCCCGAAAATAGCGAGGCTCGAATGGCAAATGACGTTTTTAAACTGATCCATGATCTCACACCGCAAAAGCTGCGAGACCTTCCTTACATTTATCAGTCATGCGGTACCGAGGATTATCTGGTTAAAAACAACCGCGACCTATTGGCTCTCATCAATGAGAAAAAGGTCCCTCACGAATACCGCGAGCATCCCGGCGGCCACGATTGGATGTTCTGGGACGCTCAGATAAGAGAATTTTTGAACCTGGCCGAGAGGCGTTTGAAAAAGTAAAATATTGATCATATTCACCCTTAAACAGCCATGAAACTTATCCTCACAGGCTTAATTGCCACGATCCTTTTCACCGTTTCCGCTTATCCTCAGGCTCGAACGGAAGTCAACGACGGAAACGCCGCTAAAATGCTTCTCGGCCGCCACAAACTCTCGCTGCAGTGGATAAGCTGGGACTATTTCGGCACCGCGAATGTCACCAACAAAGGCGGTGTTTACTACCTAAAAGGCGAACAGAAAGGTCGTGAGAATGAGGATTTCGTCAAAGTTGAAGGCATCATCACTTCGATCGACGCCAAGCAATTCACTTTCGACGGAACGGTCACGACCCAGGTCAGCCACATTAACGGCGGCAAACCCTGCGAACGAAAAGGCCCGCTAAATTTCCGTATCACCGGTAAACGCAAATACTGGCGCATGCAGCAGATCGATAACCCTTGTGACGCGGTTGCCGATTACGTCGATATCTATTTCCGCTAATCGGACTGGAGCGCAAGCGTCCCGCTTGCCAACGCCGGTTCTTCCGGCGTGACGCTTGTGCGCTTTCGGCGGCGGATCGCGGCGGCCGGCGGTGGACCGCGGTGACTAGCGGCGGCCGGGAGCAACCGGCGGCGACGGAACTGGCGAGAGCGGCAGTGGGCGGCGTAACCATCTCCTGATCCAGATCCGCTTGATCCGTATGGAAAATCACTGAATTCTCAGCTAAAAACACGTTTGACCAATCTCCCAAATACCTCTACCAATCTCGGCAAAGATTCAACGACAACACCTCAACACCTGTAACCAAACCACTCGTTTTTCAAAATTCGAAGATAAAACCTCTCGCAATCGTTCACGGCTTTATCCTTTCTTCGTTATCCATTATCCTTTAACAAATGTCGTATCAGGTGATCGCACGAAAATGGAGGCCGCAGACCTTTGAAGAGGTTACGGGTCAGGAGATCATTACGCAGACGCTGCGTAACGCTCTCGAATTTGACCGGCTCCATCACGCGTACCTGTTTTCCGGTGCGAGAGGCGTCGGAAAGACGACGACCGCCCGCATTCTAGCCAAGGCCCTCAACTGCCATAAAACGCAAGGTAAACCCAATCTAACGCCGTGTTTACTGACCGATCCGACGATCTGCCCGTCGTGTCTCGAGATCTCAGAGAGCCGTTCGATGGACGTGCTCGAGATCGACGCAGCCTCGCACACCGGAATCGATGACGTTCGCGGTACGATCATCGACAGCATAAATTTCAACCCGGCACGCGACCGTTACAAGGTTTTCATCATCGACGAGGTCCACCAGCTCTCGAAATCGGCCTTCAACGCCTTGCTCAAAACGCTCGAGGAACCGCCAGGCAACGTCGTCTTCGTTATGGCGACGACTGAGCTGCACAAGGTTCCGGAAACGATCCTTTCGCGATGTCAGGAGTTCGAATTTCGAACCATTCCGCTGACGAAGATCTTCGACCGGCTAAAGCTGATCGCTGAGGCTGAAA
Source organism: Acidobacteriota bacterium (assembly GCA_016703965.1). NCBI lineage: Bacteria > Pseudomonadati > Acidobacteriota > Acidobacteriota bacterium. Next base: position 420,109 of record JADJBB010000002.1, on the reverse strand, counting down.
AGATTGATATTTCGGATGACGCTCTGCGTGAACTTGCCCGTTCCGGCGAGGGCTCGATGCGTGATGCTCAGTCTAATTTTGACCAGGTCATCAGCTTTTCAAGCGACACGATCTCATCCGCTGATGTGACGAACGCCCTTGGTTTTGCTGGGGTTGAGGTCCTTTCGAAAGCGATCAACGCCATCGCCGAGCGCCAGCCAAAGGCAGCTCTCGACGTCGTCGATAACCTGATCTCACGCGGCCACGACCTGCGTAATTTTTGCCGCGACGTGCTCGGCCTTTTCCGTGATCTCCTCGTTTTCAAGGTAAGCGGCGGCGACACGAACCTATATGAAGGCGCCGTTTTCAGCCCCGAAGAGCTGGCAAAACTTGCCGAACCGTTCTCCGAATCCGATCTGCTTAGGTTCTTTAATTCATTGGCCGAAACCGAAGCAAGCCTGCGCGAAGCCGTCCATCCGCGTTATGTTCTCGAAGTCGGTCTCGTCAAGCTGATCGAGATGCGAAAGGTCGCGACCATCGAGAGCATTTTGGAACGACTAGATGCCCTGACGAACGGCTCACCGATGCCCGTCAGTTCGATAGCCGCAGCCGCCGTCCCGGAAAAAAAAACTCTAATTATTGACCCGCCGCCCGCCGCGGCAAAGGCCATCGAGCCGATCGAGGCTCCCAAACCCGTCGAAAAGGCTCCGCTTCGCGTTGAAACTCCGGCTCCGCCAAGATTCGACCCGCCCGAACCGCCTGAAGAATTTCACGGATTTGACGAGCCTGTTTTTGAGGAATCCCCGTTTTCGCCGGGTGAGGATTTCGAACCCGTTCCTTTGCCGAGAGCTCCGATTCGGGAGAATTTCTCGCAGCTTCAGGTTCGGCTGATGCCTCTGTCGGCAGACGAACTCGAACATTTCGACGACAAGCGGCTCGATGAAAGCTACGAAGAAAAACTCACATTCGACGACGACGATCTCATGCCGATCAAGAACGCCTCCAACATTGTAAAGGTCCTATTTGGAGACGTTTACGAAAGGCCTGCTGCCAGATCTTATACCCCGAATGGCCATACCGCAGCGGCGGTCGTTCCAGCATTCGATGTGTTAAAGCTAAAAGAGGAACTCGGCCATACAGAAGACGTCCATGTGGAGCTGCCCGTGCTCGGTGCCGAACCGACCGACGAAGAACTATTGGCGTACGCGAAAGCACATCCTTCCGTGAGGGCGGCAATGCGCGTTTTCAAGGCCAAGATCCTCGAAGTTAGAAAGGCGTGATTGCGATTTCGCGAACATCGCATGTTAGAATTCGTAATACTTTCTTGATTGGCGGGACGTTTTTGCCCTACTAATGATAAATAGATCTTTGCCGGCACAATTAAAACTTCTTGTCGCGACGATGGCGGTGGTACTCGGCGTTTTCGCTGCTCACGCCCAGGAAAATCAACCCTGGTCGATCAACACCTCGCCCTTGCCGGCTCCGACCGGCTTCGTCAACGATTACGCCGGAGCGATCGACGCCGCGACCAAACAGCAGCTCGAAGTAAAACTAAAGAATCTTAAGGACACAACAAATCCATCGGTCGAGATCGCAGTTGCCGTCGTAAAAACCACCGGCGACCGCGCGATCTCAGAATACTCGATCGCTGTCGCTCGGGGCTGGAAGATCGGTTCGAAAGAAGACGATAATCCGAGTGCCCTGCTGTTCGTAGCTATCGACGACCGAAAATATTTCACCCAGGTCAGCAAAGATCTCGAGGACGAGCTTCCTGACGGCCTCGTCGGCAGTTTGCAGCGGCAATATCTCGTACCGGAGTTTCGAAAAGGCAATTACGGCAAGGGAATTTCCGATACGATCGACGCCTACATTGCCACGATCAAAAGCAAAAGCACGGGATCGCCCGCCGTTAACACACCTGCAACGACGAAAAAGTCCGCCGGCGGAGTCTCGCTTTTCGGCATTTTTTGCTGCGCGGTCATCATTCTCGTCATTCTCATCATCATCTTCAGCCGCTCAAAAGGCGGGCCGACTAAGGGCGATAAGGATCGCTGGGGTGGAGGCGGATTCGGTGGTGGATCTGGTGGAGGCGGTGCTAGTGCGTTGCCGTGGGTGATAGGAAGTATACTTTCCAGCGGTTCCGGAAGCTCGTCTTCATCGAGTGATTGGGGCAGTTCATCCGGTGGTGGTTCGGATTGGGGTGGCTTTGGTGGTGGTGGTGATTTTGGTGGTGGTGGAGCTGGAGGTGATTGGTAAATATGGAGAGATTTCACGCATTTGTTGATGATCTAAAGGCGACGCACGGCAAGAATCTGTCGTCCGTCATCCTCTACGGCTCAGCCGCGGCCGGCGATTTTGTGCCCAAGCGATCGGACTACAACATCCTGATCGCAATGCACAAGATCGGCCCCGAAGACCTCAGAAACGCGCACGCCTGCGTCCGCGAGTGGGCCCGTCTGGGTAATCCCGTGCCGGTCTATTTCACCGTTTCCGAACTGCAAAATGCGGCAGATGTCTTCCCGATCGAGTTTCATCAGATGAGCATCGCTCGCAAGGTTCTATACGGCCCGGACGTTCTGGCGGGGCTTGAGATATCGGATAAATCCCTGCGTTTGCAGGCAGAATATGAACTGCGAAGCAAGCTGATCCAGCTACGCCGCCAGTACATTCCAGCATCGGCGTCCGTCGATGGATTGAAGCGTTTAATGGCGGACAGCCTCTCGAGTTTTTCGGCTTTATTCCGTGCGGTGCTGATCCTGCAGGGTTTCAGCCCGCCCGCAACTAAGCACGAGATCGTTGCTTTGACGGCGAAGAATCTTAACATCGACGGCACGCCGTTTGAAAAAATATTTGATATCCGTGAGAATAAGTTCACTGGAAAATTTGACGAAAAGAGTGCCAACGAACTGTTTGGTGACTATTTGGAACAGATCGAGAACGTTATAAATGCTGTGGATTCGATCGGAAAATAACAGCTTTATCAATAGGAGAAGTAAAAATGAAAAGAGCGATCTTATTATCTTTGGTTTTATTCGCGGCATTCGGCCTTAGCGGCTGCAGCTACAATGACCTCAACGCAAAACAGCAGAACGTAAAGTCGAAGTGGTCTAACGTCGAGAGTTCGTTGCAGAGGCGTGCCGACCTGATACCGAACCTGGTCGAGACCGCCAAAATGGCTGGAGTTCAGGAGCAGGAAGTTTTTGGCCAGATCGCCGATGCCCGCTCTCGTCTTTTGAACGCCTCCGCTGCGGCACCGACCGGTGCGGATGGCGATAAATCGCCGGAGCAAAAGCAAGAGATTATCGCCGCCAACAATACATTTGGAGGCACGATCGGGCGTCTACTGAGCCTGCAGGAAACCTATCCGGTCCTGCGTTCGAGCGATGCGTTTATGAAGGTGCAAGACGAACTATCTGGTACGGAGAACCGAATAAATACTGCCCGAATCGATTACGGCGACGCTGTGAAAGATTACAATACGCTGCGAAACTCGTTCCCCGCGGTAATTACCGCAAGCATTTTTGGCTACAAAGAACAGCCATATTTCGAAGCGGAACCGGGTTCGCGGACGGCTCCGAGCGTAGGCGATGCTAATTCGCTCAGAAAGCCCGCAGCCGCTCCGGCAGCTCCGGCTCCGGCAAATACGTCACCTGCCAAACCATAAGTAAGTAACTACTAAATAACACAAAAAGCACGAAAAAGGAGCCAACCTATTTCGTGCTTTTTTCGTGTACTTTAGTGGCTAGACTTCTTCCTAAAATCCCCGCGAATTGCACATCGAACATTGATCGCAAGCCTTTGTTGGCTCGAACGTGCACGCCTTCTCTTTCTGAGCAAACAGCCCTTCAACGATCGCTTCCGCGACAGCGAATTTATCTTGGCTTGGATGAACACTATTTAAGATATTCGATCTTAGATTTGAGATCGACGGCGATGCTTCTAGCCGATCAAGACGCTCGTTGATCGCATCGAGGCTCTTCTGTATCGAACCGAGATCTCCCGTTTTGGATTCCGATGCGATCACCTGAGCGATCTTCTCAGCCAGATTGTTTATCTGATCTTTGTTCATTACGTTCGCGGGAAAAGGACGCACGATCTATTTCTCGTTCGGCAGCAGGTCGACGTAATCGACCACACCTACGATCGCCGAATCGATCGCCGCTCCCGGCTTACCGGTCGATGCAGTCGAGGCTCCCCAGCCTTCCTGGACAATGACGACAATGTCGCCCTCGCCTGCGTTTACTGAGTCGAGAGCGATGCAGGTATAATCCATATCCTCGCCCTCCGGAGTGATCTGCCTGCAAAGCATTGCGCGCGTTCCCTCGTAACGCTGATTTTTCTGCGTTGCGACCACGTTACCGATGACACGGGCTAAGAGCATTTGAATGGTTAATCGTAAATGGAGAATTATAAATTGTCTCTCGATTAACAATTTACAATTAACAATTCACCCTTGAAAAACGTGTGCGTCGGAATCGATGATCCCGACGATGGTGCAGTCTGTGGGCGTTTCGTCGCGTTTGAACGGGAACGAGGCCTCTTTGCCGCGGCACCAGAAAACCAATTCGCCTTCGCCCGCACCAACCGCGTCGAGAGCGATCGTTGGCGAGCCTTTCGGCTTAAGATCGGCGTCGAGCGTCTGCACGATCAGAAACTTTCGCCCATCGAGGGCCTCGTTCTTGACGGTTGCAACGACGGTTCCGATTACGCGAGCGATCTGCATATGACTAGACTTTGAAATCTATTTCGTCGATCACCCCTATGATCGCGGAGTCAACGGGACAATCTTTGTTGCCCTCGGCCAGCCGCGCGGATGAGCCGCCTACGACGATTACCTTCTCGTGAAACCCGGCCCCAACCGTATCAACGGAGACGATATAGCCGCTCTGGTCTGTACCGTCGAGGTTGATCGGCTTGACGATGAGCAGCTTTTTCCCGAGCAGGCGTTCGTCTTTTTGGGTGGACACGACCGTGCCCATGATGCGTGCGATGATCATGGATTTTGTTCGTTGTTGGTTGCTCGTTGTTCGTTGTCGAGTGCAAAAAGCAACGATCTACGAACGACGATCAACGAACAATGCCTATTTTTTAACTACCGGCAACGTCTCATCGACGCTTGAGTGCGGACGCGGGATGACGTGGACGCTGACGAGTTCGCCGACTCGGCGAGCAGCAGCAGCTCCTGCATCTGTCGCCGCTTTGACAGCTGCTACGTCACCACGAACGATCGCCGTCACGAAGCCTGCTCCGATCTTTTCGTAACTCACGAGAGTTACATTTGCTGCCTTGACCATCGCATCGGCAGCCTCGATGACAGCCACGAGACCCTTGGTTTCTACCATTCCTAAAGCTTCTTGCATTTAGTTTTACTCCTGATTCGTCTAAAACAATTCTATCCCGCTAGTTTAACCCAATTTGGCCGCTTGGCTCAAAAGGTCGATGAGTTCTTCGCGGGTGAACGATATTTTCTCGCCGTTCGAATTTCCGTTGGACGGATACGAAACGTCGAGATCGCACGCGATCTGGGCTTCGTGTAGATATCCGCACGCCTGACAACGGGCGTTCGTCCCCAAAAAGCCAGCCTTCTCCCTGATCTCTATCAACTTTTTTACCGCACCTTCAGGCAAGTCATTCGCTCCGCCGAGCGCTTTTGCGAGGATCGCGATCTTGGCCGTGTGCTCGAGCGTTTCGAGGCGGTCGTACGCTTGCCAGAGATGTTCACCGTAGGCGACTGCTCCGTGATTGGCCATTAAAAGTGCGTTGTGATGCGGCACAAAGGGTTTCATCGCCTCGGTCAGCTCGTCCGTAGAGGGCGTTCCGTATGCGGTCAGCGGCACGCATCCGAGCGTCAAAACAACTTCGGAAAGGATCGGCTGATCGATCGCCAGCCCAGCCACTGCAAACGCCGTCCCGTGTGCAGGATGAGCGTGGCAAACGGCATGAATATCCGGCCGCATCTTGTAGATCAGCAGATGCATCGCGAGTTCGGAAGAAGCTCGCTTGTCGTTCAGGGGCTTACCGTCGAGATCAGTGAGAGCCAGACAATCTTCGGTCATTCGCCCCTTCGAGGTCATCGTCGGCGTGGCAAGCACCGTGTTCTCGTCAAGCCGAATGCTCACATTGCCGTCAAACGCGACCACATAGCTGCGTTCGTACAGGAGTTTGCCGACCTCAACGATCAGTTTTCTTGCCTGAGACTCGTCCATAAAATAAAGAAACCACAGATTAACACATCGCATCGCGGCACGTTAACCTGTGGTTTTAAACTTTTGGAGAAATTATCTGCCGTGTCTTGGCATCGGCGGCGGTGCCGGCGCGTCGAGTACCGGAATTTCCGGCCCATGGCCTGAAAAATGGTCGTGGCTTACCTTCGGGAGATCGTCGAACGTCATCACTTGGCTTCCGAGCTGATTTTTGAGCCGAAGATTCTCATTCTTGAGCATCTCGTTCTCATAGCGGAGCCGCTTCATTTCTTTGTGGCGTCCGCCCCAATTGCCGCGGTTAAAATTCGGGGCACTGATCGAAACAAAAAAGCTGGCGATAAACAAGCCAAACGCGAAAGTCGCGAAAAACGGCAACATTCTTTTAAGAAAACCTTTGCTACACATCAATATTATTACCTCTCAAACCTCTAAAGATAATTACGTCGGAACGCGGCTTTCGGATTCGCCCGTTCCAGTTATTTTATACCTTTGTCACTCCGCCGCAAAGTTAAATCTTTCCAAAAGGAGTAACATCGTAAATTATTTAGTTGCATGCTCGCGTCTCACTGTTGCCCGATGCGGATGGTTTGTCTACAATCGTCCTGTCATCGCACGCAAACACGAGAATAATGATCGCTTTTCTTTCCGGTAAACTCATTGAGAAACAAGCAAATACGGCCATCGTCGATGTCGGCGGCGTCGGTTACGAAGTGGCGATACCGCTCACCACGTTCTACGAACTAGGTGAGGTCGGCGGCGATGTTCAGCTGCGCATCTACACTCACGTTCGAGAGGATGCGATCCAATTATTCGGGTTCAAGACGCTGCGTGAACGCGATCTTTACCTAAAACTGATCTCGGTCCAGGGAATCGGCCCCAAATCCGGCATCGCAATGCTCTCCGGCATGAGTGCCGACGAAATAATCGTCGCCATCCGCTCAAATGACCTCGCCCGCCTAAAATCGATCCCCGGCGTCGGCCTAAAAACCGCCGAACGCTTGGTGATCGAACTCCGCGACAAGGTCGGCGAAATGTCCGACACAACGCCGCTAGACGCGAGTTCACGATCGAGTTTGCCATCAGACGCGGTATTCGAAGACGCTCTGTCGGCCCTGATAAATCTCGGCTACCAAAAAAATGCGGCAGAAAAGGCCCTGAATCAAGCCGCCGGCGAAGGCATCGAGATCTCGGTCCAAAAACTGCTGAGAAGAAGTTTGCAGATATTAGCCAAATAACGGGCGAAGCGACTGGAGCGCAAGCGTCCCGCTTGCCAACGACGGTTCCTCCGGCGTGGTGTTCGCGAGTGTTTTTCTAGTTGAATTTTATTTTAGCGCCGCCACACCACCGAAGCGGCGGCGTTGGCAAGCGGGACGCTTGCGCTCCAGTCCTTGCTCCAGTCTATGCTCGACATCGTCCGCCAGATCAAAACCGACTTCACCGCACTCGACCGCCGGGCGGTCTTCGCTTTTGTTTACGCGGCGATCGGTCTGACGTGCATCACGTATCTCAAAAGCCCGGAATATCTGAACGCGGTACTCTCAAAAACAAGATTCGCCGCTATCGGCGAGGAAGCCGTAAACTCCGCAAACAATAATCTTTACGCCCTGATCTGGTGGGTTTTTGTGTCGGTTTCTTTTTATTTTGTGATCCCGGCGCTGTTTGTGAAGTTCGTCCAAAAGCGAAACCTGAGCGAGATCGGCCTCGCTCTCAAAGCCGAAAGAGGTTTTCTAAACTTGCTCGCCATCTGCATCAGCGTGATGCTGCCGATCGTTTATGCGATGTCGCTGACCGGCAGCTTTTCGGCTAAGTATCCTTTTCTCAAAGTTTACAACGGCGATCCGTACTGGTCGTCGACGCTTTTGATCTGGGAAATGGTCTATTTCCTGCAGTTTTTCGGCCTCGAATTCTTCTTTCGCGGATTCCTCGTCCACAGCCTAAAACCGTCGCTCGGCATCTATTCGATCTTCATCATGACCGTACCGTACACCATGATCCACTTCCAAAAACCCATGCCCGAAACCTTCGCCGCAATCATTGCGGGGCTGTTTTTAGGCTGGGTCAGCTACAAAAACGGCACGATCTGGCTCGGGCTTGTACTGCATTGCAGCGTGGCGTTCTCAATGGATATTTTGGCTTTATACCACAAGGGGCTATTATTTTGATTGAAGATCTTTAACGCGAAGACGCGAAGAAGCAAAGACGCAAAGCTTTCGACCGTTCAACAGTTATCAAGGATATCTTCTTACCTTTGCGTCTTTGCCCCTTAGCGACTTTGCGTTAAAAACATGACCAACTCTGCACCAGTAAACATCCGCGACGAAGAGCTTTCGACCGACGACAGCCGGTTTGAGGCTGTGCTGCGTCCGGCTCAGTTGTCGGAGTACATCGGCCAGGCAAAGGTGAAGGAAAACCTGCGCATCTTCATGAAGGCGGCGCTGAAGCGGCGTGAGGCTTTGGATCATATTCTGCTGACCGGCCCGCCGGGGCTGGGGAAAACCACGCTTTCAAACATCGTTGCGAACGAGATGGGAGCTTCGCTCAAATCGACTTCAGGGCCGGTGATCGAAAAGGCGGGCGACCTGGCGGCGATCCTGACGGGGCTTGAGGAAGGCGATGTGTTGTTTATCGACGAGATTCACCGGCTCAACCCGGCGATCGAGGAAATTCTGTATCCCGCGATGGAGGATTACAGCCTCGACCTGATGATCGGCCAGGGAACGGCGGCGCGGTCGATAAAGCTTGAACTGCCCAAATTCACGCTCGTCGGAGCAACCACCCGCCCCGGAATGCTGACCGCGCCGTTGCGGGCGAGGTTCAATATTGTATTTAATCTCGATTTTTACAACGTTACTGATCTGCAGACCATCGTCACGCGATCGGCAAGTATTTTGAAGGTAGGGATCGACGGATCGGGCTCGCATGAGATCGCCCGCCGCGGTCGCGGTACGCCGCGAATCGTCAACCGTCTGCTTCGCCGTGTGCGTGATTTTGCCGAGGTCGATCACGAAGGCCACATCAACGAGCACGTCGCCAACGACGCCCTAAACCGAATGGAAGTAGATAGTTACGGCCTCGACGAGACCGACGCCAAGATGCTCAAATGCATCATCGAAAAATTCGACGGCGGCCCCGTCGGCCTTAGTACCATCTCAGCCGCGATCCACGAGGAAAAAGAATCGATCGAGGAAATGATCGAGCCTTACCTGCTTCAGATCGGCTTCCTGAACCGAACCCCACGCGGCCGCATGGCCACACGCCTCGCCTATCAGCACTTCGGGCTTGAGGATCTGATGCGAAGCAATGATGTGCAGCCATCTTTCCTTGTAAACGAATAGATCATTTTCCTTCCTTTGCGGCTTTGCGTCCAACTTCGCGGCTTTGCGGGAAATCTCTTACTCCTTTGACGTTTCCCGGAAAGTCGCAAAGCTAAAACCGCAAAGCTGCAAAGCTGCGGAATAAACGCTCGCATTCTCAGCATTGTCGAAACAGGAGAAAACTATGAATAAACAAAAACTTTTCACAATATCGACAGTGTTGGGAATGGTATTAACAGCGGCATTTGCCGCCTCGGCTCAGATGATGAGCTTTGTCTCGTCTGAGGATGCGGCCAAAAAGGCTTTGAATGTCGGGGCAAAGGCCCCGGAATTCGAGCTAAAAGACAGCACCGGCAAGCTCGTTTCCAGCAAGACACTGCTCAAACAGGGCAGCATGGTGCTCACATTCTATCGCGGCTCGTGGTGCCCTTTTTGCAACACGTATCTACGCAAACTCGGCCAGCGAATGCCTGATATCAAGGCCGCAGGCGGCAATCTGGTCGCGATCTCGGTCGAGAATCCTGACGCCTCGATGGCTGTCGCCAAGAAGAACGAAGTTCTCTTCCCAGTCCTCAGCGACGCAAATCTCGATGTGGCCCGCAAATTCGGCATCGTCTACCAAATGCCGCCGGACACTGACGAACGCTACAAAAAGAACGGCCTCGACGTCGCCAAACACAACGCGATGGACAAACCCGAACTCCCGCTCGCCGTCACCTACATCATCAACAAAAAAGGCGTCATCACCTACGCCTTCATCGAAACCGACTACAAAAAACGCGCCGAGCCGGATGTGTTGATCGAGCATCTGAAGAAGAAAATGTAAAAAGAGGCTGTTAGCGTTTAGCTGACAGCTTTTTTTATTTACATTCAATAAAACGGTGATAAGATCTGCACCATGAATGCCAAACGATTGCTCCCATCTCTTCTCTTAATAATCGCTGGTTATTCGATCGCCGCCGGTCAGTACACTTCGACTGAAGCGGTCAAAACGCTCAAGAACCTATCTGCAGACCTTGCCAAAACCGAACAGAAAGAAAACGAACCATTGGAGTGGTACGTTAATCAAAAAGCTGACCACGCAAGGGGAATAGCGATCGATCTACAAAAAGGTCTGAAGCTAACTTCGGTAAAAACGGAAACACCGCCGCCACCAGTAGAGATTCCTGCTGGCACTCGAAAAAATATTGTGAGGTCGCTCTCGAAGCTTGTCGATGACCTCCTCAAAGATCCGATCCCGGAATCCCCTGAGGGAATCGACGATAAGCAAGCCGCAAAGTTGGCACTCCATCTCAATGCAATAATCCAGTTTACTGATCCTGGGCAATTCGAAAGCCGAAAATCCTATCCATTATCAGTTAGCGATCTTCTTGGAGCGTTCGCGCGAACCAATCCTGTGAGTTCGCCCGATGCCATGGAAGAGCGAGCAATGAATCTTGTGCGCAAGAGATGCGTCGATTTTGTTCTTAACGAAACAACATCTTGGGCCTTCAAAATGGCGGGGGCGAGCGATGCGTTGATCCGGGAAGTCGACTCATGCATATCTCCCGCACAGCGTGTTGCTATCACTGACCGTGATGCTGCCAAACCCATCTCAGATAGAATGAGTGACGATGCCGTCCTAATCGGAGACTTGTTTCGTACGCTATTCATTAGAAAGGACATAGAAAGCCGAAAGCGATGTATTGAGGTGGGACGTGAGTTTATTCGAAGATTTGAGCACTATGAAGATGCTCGCGAATTGGTGGACTATTTAAAGATTTGGATTCCCAAAACCGAAGACAAGATCGCAGCAGAAGAGAGGTCGCGGAAACAGTATTGACTTGACCTCACCCAACTTCCACCGTATGATTATAGATTGCGCTAATTACGCAAGTTTTCACATCGCTTATATACGGCGAAGGAAGTGAACATTATGAAAAACGAAATACATCCAAACTACAATGAGATCTCAGTCGTCTGTGCCTGCGGCAGCGTGTTTCAGACGCGTTCGACGCTGAAGGACGATCTTCACATAGAAATTTGCTCGGCTTGCCATCCGTTCTTTACCGGTAAGCAGAAACTGGTCGACACGGCCGGACGCGTTGACCGCTTTAACAAACGCTACGCTCGCGGTGCCGCTGCTGCCGCTGAAACGAACTAATTGTTTTGTCACGTGACTAAAGTTACCGACAGATATTAGCAACCAAAACCTGACGCCGACTCTTTGGCCGATCGATAAAGGTGTGTTCAAACACGCTATCGAAAGGTGAAAAAAGTCGGCGTCATTTTTATTTTGAATTTCAGATCTCAAATTTGAAATTCAGTTCTTCGATTCCGCATTAATTGAACATCTATTTCTAACAGATCGCTATCTAAGGAATTGATATGAAAAAGAGAACATCGCCCAGACTACTTCGGTTCATTCACACGATCTTTGCTATGGAGCGCGATCTGATCGTCGGCGGCCAGGCCGTGATGGAGGGCGTAATGATGCGCACTCCGTCGGCTTACGCCATCGCGTGCCGCCGTCAGGACGGATCGATCGTCACGACCTCGGAGACGCTGCCGAAGTGGAGCGATAAATACAAATGGCTCAACACGCCCGTCCTGCGAGGCGGCGCGACGCTGATCCAGTCGATGGCTCTGGGCGTCAAAGCTCTGAATTTCTCTGCCAAGATCTACGAAGAAGACGCCGCCGCAATGGAAGCCGCCGAAAAATCGAAGGCCGGCGAAACGCAGGCAGCGTACGTTGACGGAACTGAGGACGAGAATTTTCTCAAAGCTCCGGTCAAGGTCATAATGCCTGAAAAAGCCGAGAGCAAAACCAAAAAGGCCGGACAATCCGCGAGCGCGGTCGGGTCGATCATTTTTGCGCTTGGGTTTAACGTGCTTCTCTTTATCGTCGCACCGCTCGTTTTGACGAACGTTCTGTTCATCTCGCTCGGCTGGGCCGGTTCGCCGACAGTTGCCGCGGACGCGAGTTGGTGGCAGACAGCGATGGCTTACGCTTGGAAGATCAAGCTCGATTCGTTCGGCTCCTGGATCTCGTTCAACCTCATCGACGGACTGATCAGAATGGTGTTTTTCATCATAATGATCTTCTCAATGTCGTTCCTTAAGGATATCCGCCGCGTTTTCGAATACCACGGAGCCGAGCATAAGACAGTTTTCACCTGGGAAAAAGGCCTCGATCTGACGCCGGCCAACGCCACGCTGCAAAGCCGTCAGCATCCGCGATGCGGAACGTCGTTCCTGATGGTGGTGATGCTGGTCGCGATCGTTCTGTTCTCGGTCATTAATTTCGAAGCGACCTGGATGAATCTTGTTGTCCGAATCGCCCTGATGCCGCTGGTCGCGGGGCTTTCGTATGAAGTTATCCGCTACGCAGCGAAGAAGGAATCGGGTGCGATCTTCAAATTCATGACGCTTCCCGGCCTCTGGCTCCAAAACATCACGACCCAGGAACCCGACGATGAACAGCTCGAAGTCGCGATCAAAGCACTCGATGAATCGCTGAAGTTAGAGCCGCAAACGGCCTAAGACATTTGCCCGCGAAAGAACGCGAAAAAATGATTTGATTTCGCGTTTTTTCGCGTATTTCGCGGGCACAAAAAATTTATGTTGGAAAAACTTGCCCAAATTGAAAAATCCTACGAGGAACTGACCGAGCAGATCTCGCAGCCGGAGTTCATGTCCGACATGTCGGCCTATGCCCGTCTGATGAAACAGCACCGCAGCCTCGGTGAGATCGTTGAAAAATACCGCGAGGTCCGCAAAATGACCGAAGATCTGAAGGGTGCCAAGGATCTGCTCGAGGTCGCGGACGACGACGATATGCGCGAGATGGCTATGCTCGAGATCGCCGAGATCGAAGTAAAACTGCCAGCCGCCGAGGAACAGCTAAAAACGCTGCTGCTTCCAAAAGATCCGAACGACGAGAAGAACGTAATTCTTGAGATCCGCGCCGGAACCGGCGGCGACGAAGCGACGCTTTTTGCTGCAGAGATCCTCAGAATGTACACCCGTTACGCCGAACGTCAGGGTTGGAAGATGGACATCCTCGAGATGACCGACACCGGCGTCGGCGGTATCAAGGACGCGACGGCCGTCATCGAGGGCGACAACGTCTACTCGAAAATGCGTTTCGAATCCGGCGTTCACCGCGTCCAACGCGTGCCGCAGACCGAGACCCAAGGCCGCATTCACACATCCGCGATCACCGTCGCCGTTCTACCCGAGGCTGAGGAAGTTGACGTTCAGATCAATAATAATGACCTGCGTATCGATACTTTCTGCTCGTCAGGCCCTGGCGGTCAGTCGGTGAACACGACCTATTCCGCAGTTCGCATCACGCACATGCCGTCTGGCGTGGTCGTCTCTATGCAGGACGAAAAATCGCAGATCAAGAACCGCGAAAAGGCGATGCGCGTTCTCCGTGCCAGATTACAGGAGCTCGAAGAGCAAAAACAGCACGACCTCGAAGCCAGCGAACGTAAATCCATGGTCGGCAGCGGCGACCGCTCTGAGAAGATCCGCACCTACAATTTCAAAGAAAATCGCGTAACTGACCACCGCATCCATCTGACCGTCCACCAGCTCGAACTGGTTATGGAAGGCCAGATCGATGAATTCGTGGAAACGCTGCGAACGCATTACCAGACCGAGAAACTGAAGGCGGAAGCGGTCGGTGCCTAGTGGTTAGCGGCTGCTCCGCTCTATTTGCGGAAAAGCTGTGCTTTTCCGGTAAATTTGTAAAAGATCTTTGCGGCTGTGCCGCCGATCCTACTAAGAGCGGCGGCATAGCCGCAGTAGTTTTACAACCTCTCGGAAAAGCATAGCTTTTCCACAAATAGAGCGGCATAGCCGTGAGACACTGCCGGTGGTTCATTTTTTGCTGTTCGCCTAATCTCTAATCGGCGTTTTTATGAAGGAAATTATTCGCGACAAGCTGCTCGAAATTCAAGGTGAAGAGAATGTTCACATCTTCTACGCCTGCGAATCGGGCAGCCGTGCGTGGGGCTTTCCTTCCGCAAATAGCGATTATGATGTTCGATTTCTCTACGTTCGCGAGAAAGACTGGTATCTCTCGATAGACGTCGAAACGAAACGGGACGTCATCGAATGTCCAATAAATGACGAACTCGATGTCAGTGGCTGGGATCTGCGAAAAGCCCTTGGCCTGCTTCGCAAATCGAATCCGCCACTTCTCGAATGGTTGAGTTCTCCGATCATTTACATGATCGATGAAGAGATCACCGAAAGGTTTAAGGCACTAATGCCGATATGTTATTCGCCGTCGGCGTGCATTTTTCATTATCTGAATATGGCGCGGAATAATTTTCGCGAGAATTTGAAGGGTGATATCGTTTCCGTCAAAAAATATTTTTACGTCATGCGGCCGATCCTGGCGATCAAGTGGATCGAAAAATACCATTCGATAATTCCGATGGAATTCGGCGATCTTGTCGAGGATCTAATAACAGATAATGAACTTCGAGACGAGATCAATGCGCTTATCGAACGAAAACGTGCGGGCGACGAACTAAAACGCGAACCACGCATCGAAGTTATAAGTACATTTATCGAAACGGAGCTTAAGAGGTTAGAATCAATCGTATTTCCCAAACGCGATGACAAGCCTCAAATTGATGCTCTAAATGCGGCGTTCAGAGAGATACTGGAAATGCCGCAGATCGCGAAACTCGGAGCGGCCAAATAACAAATGCCTCCACCAACACGCCTATATCTCATTCGCCATGGTCAATCGGCTGGTAATGCCGAGGGGCGTTTTGGTGGGCACGGGCCGACGCCGTTGTCTGATCTCGGGCGTAAACAAGCCGAGAAAACTGCCGAGGTGTTGGCGAAAGAAGGGATAACGGCGATCTATTCGAGTGATCTTATTCGGGCAGTTCAGACAGCGGAGCCGTTGGCAAAACTGCTTGGCCTGCCGATCCATCAGTCTGCTGCGTTTCGCGAGCGCCACGTCGGCGTGCTGCAGGGACTTACGTTTGACGAATCGAAACAGCGATATCCTGACGATTACTACGCGTTGATCAATCGCAACGTCAACCACATCATCACCGAGGGCGAGAGCTATCGTCATTTGCTCCGCCGCATCACCGCTGAGCTAAGAAATATCCTTCGCAACCATAACCGAGAACGCATCGCTATTTTTTCTCACACCGGCGCGATCTGCTATCTGACGCTGCACCTGATGGGGGCGATCCATCGCGACACGAAAACCACGCCGTGGCTCATTACTTCAAATTGCGGCATCAACCGCTTCGAGTTCCGCGGCCCGCGAAACGTCCGCGTTCTCGCTCTCAACGACACACGGCACCTCGTCCAAACGACTGGCGAAGACTCCTTCGCAGCCCACTAATTCCATTTCCCGAGATTCAAACACTAGTCGTCTTTTGTGTTATAAAAGAGGCTCAGGAAAACCACAAATGATGGTAATTTGCGTAAGAAAGATCGGCTTCGTTTTTTCTCTTTTTCTCGCCGCGGCAGTATTTTTCGGCCCTGCGACTGAAAATTCGCGTGCTCAGACCCCAGAACCTAAGCCCGAAGAACTCTCGCAGCAGGTCGAGATCATTCGCACGGCGTACGGTGTTCCGCATATCCGGGCAGAGAATATGAAAGCTGCCGGTTACGCCCTCGCCTGGCTTCAGCTCGAAGATTACGGCCCGCAGACCGCGATGAATGTGCTCGGAGCGAGCGGCCGCTCGGCCTCGGTGTCAGGCTATGAACGCATCGATTCTGACTTTACGATCCGGCGATATCGCAATGCGGCACTTCGCAATTACCATCTGCTTTCGCCAGAAACGCGCGGCATCTATGAGGGCTTCGCCGCCGGCGTGAACCGGTACATTGAGCTGCACCCCGAGGAATTCCCTGCCCAAATGCCGACGGATCTCACCGGCCGCGATGTCGCCGCACTCGAACTTGCGGCTCCGTCAGCCGCAAAGGTGCGAAACTTTCTGGCGAAAATGGAATCGGCTCCTGCCGCGGCCCGGCCGGTCGCTTCGCCAGATCCGAATAACGAAGGCGAAGAGCCCGGCCCGGACGATGGTTCTAATGCGTGGGCATTTGCTCCGAGCCGAACAAAGTCGGGCAAAGCGATCCTTCTTCGCAATCCGCACCTGCAATGGACCGCAGGATATTACGAAGCTCATTTGACCGTTCCGGGGATCGTGGATTTCTACGGCGATTTCCGAATAGGTGGGCCGTTCGCGGTGATCGGCGGTTTTAACCGCGACCTCGGCTGGTCAACGACCAACAATGCTCAGGACCTCGATCAGATCTATGCTCTCGATGTCGATCCCAAAACGCCTGACAGCTATCTGTTCGACGGCGGCTCTGTTCCGCTGACCCGCGAGCTGATCACTGTCCCGTTCCGCAACGGCGATGGCATTTCGACCGAGACGCGCGAGGTCTGGTCAACGCCGCTTGGGCCCGTGATCTATCGGGCGAACGGCAAGATATACATCATAAAATACGCCGCCGACGGCGAATACCGCGCGGGCGAGCAGTTCCTGCGAATGATGCGGGCGAAAACGCTCAACGAATGGAAAGACGCGATGCGAATGCGGGCGCGCGTGACGTCCAATTTCACCTACGCTGACCGAGCGGGCAACATCTTTATGGTTTGGAATGCCGCACTTCCGATACTGCCGCACGCTCCGGCTGACGAAACCACCGCCATTCCCGCACGCAAAACTGCGGACGTTTGGACGGCCTACGTTCCGTTCGATTCGCTGCCGCAATTTCTCAATCCGCCAGGCGGCTACGTCCACAACGAAAACAGTTCGCCGCATTACACCAATATTCGCGGCGCCGTCGATACCAAAAATGCGTTTCCAAATTTTGAAGAACCAAAGCTTTCGCTGCGCAGCCAGCTCGCTCTTCAACTCATCGGCGGCGACGAGAAATACTCGCTCGAGGATGTCGTGAGCCTCAAACACAATTTCCGAATGCTGCTCGCCGACCGAGTCAAAAGCGACCTTTTGGCGGCCCTAAAAGCCGCAAACCCGGTAGACGATGTTGCCAGTGCCGTGGCATTGCTCGAAAAATGGGACAATACCGCATCCGCCGAAAGCCGCGGATCGACGCTGTTTGAGATCTGGTGGACACACTATTCAGGCATCCGGCCGCCGGAACGAAACGTGCTCCCGGATGACAAACGGTTCGCCAAGGTTTGGAGCATCGCCGATCCGTACAACACGCCGCGAGGCCTCGCCGACAATGCCCGGGCTGTCGAATCCTTTATCTGGGCGGTCGCCGAGACTAAACGCCGCTATGGCAGTTTTGACGTTGCCTGGGGCGATGTTCACCGCGTGCGTCGCGGCTCGGTCGACGTACCCGTCGGCGGCTGCGGAAACGACCTTGGGTGTTTTCGTATCCTCAGCTTCGCACGAGATCCGGACGGCAAACTCTCGGCAAACAGCGGCGACGGCTGGGTTCTGGCGGTCGAATTCGGCGATACGCCGCGAGCTCTTTCGGTCCTGGCTTACGGCCAAAGCCGCATTCCTGCTTCGCCTTATTTCGCGGATCAGGCTGAATTGTTCGCCAAGGGGAAAATGAAAACCGTCGCCTTCACCGCTGCCGACGTCAACGCCCAGGCGATCTTACGCTACCGCCCCGGCCAAAAACGGGTTCGGTAAGAAATATTTATTCCGTCGGGTTATCGTTTGCTGGAGTGTACTCATGAGAATCATCATCTCTGTCTTTTTTCTTCTTTTCCTTTGTTTTTCGGCAGCAGGCCAGGCAAAACCGGCCGCCGTTATTTCGTACGACACCGCTTTCAAGCCCGCCGAATTCACCGATCCGGCACGGCTCGAGAAGATAAAGCAGACATTCCCGGCGATCGAAAAGATCTACAAAGATCATGCCCTAAAGAACCATTTCCCCGGCATCGCCTTCGGCGTTGTGGTGGACGGAAATCTCGTGTTTGCGGGGAATGACGGCTACACAGACATTGATAAGAAGACGCCGGTCACGTCACAGTCGCTCTTTCGGATCGCGTCGATGAGCAAGAGCTTCACGGCGATGGCGATCTTGAAGCTGCGTGATGACGGCAAACTCAAGCTCGATGATCCGGCGTATCTCTACGTGCCCGAGCTGAAAAAGCAGCGATACCCGACCGCCGATTCCACGCCGATCACGATCCGCCAGCTGCTCACCCACGGAGCCGGTTTTCCCGAAGACAACCCGTGGGGCGACCGCCAGCTGGCCGATACCAACCGCGAACTTTCAGAGTTGCTCAATAAACAGGTCTCGTTCTCAAATCCTCCCGGAATTGCTTATGAATACGCCAATCTCGGCTTCGCCCTGCTCGGCCGCATCGTTACCAAAGTCTCAGGCATGCCGTATCAGCGGTACATCCGCGAAAACATCTGGCGGCCGCTGGGCATGACGACCTCCGAATGGGAATACGCCAACGTCGCCCCTGACAAACTCGCCCACGGCTACCGCTGGCAGCGTGAACGCTGGAACGAGGAAACGCTGCTGCACGACACGCCGGACGGTTCGTGGGGCTCGATGGGCGGCATGATCTCGTCGATCGACGAATTCAGCAAATACATGGCGTTTCACCTCTCCGCCTGGCCGCCTTCGAATCTCGCCGAAACCGGCCCGATCAAGCGTGCGTCGGTGCGTGAAATGCATCATCCGTGGCGATTCAACAGCCTCAATCCGAATTTCACTTATCCCGGCGGACGCGTGTGTGCAACAGCCGGAGCCTATACATACGGCCTCGCGTGGCTTCGCGACTGCGAGTCGCGGGTCTATATCGGCCATAGCGGCGGACTACCGGGCTTTGGCAGCCAGTGGCGAATACTGCCCGAATACGGCATCGGCGTTGTGGCATTCGGCAACGTCACCTACGCCAGCCTCGGAAATGTTAATCTACAGGTCCTCGATCTCATGATCAAAACCGCCGATCTCAAACCGCGCCAGCTTCCCGTCTCAAACATCCTCGCCCAGCGAAAGGCCGAGATACTCAAAGTCATCCCTTCGTGGGAAAATGCGGAGAAAAGCGGCATATTCGCGGAGAATTTCTTCCCCGATCACCCGATCGACCTGCTGAAAAAAGACTACGCGGCACTGTGGACAAAGGCGGGTAAGATAATCTCGATCAAAGAAATGATCCCCGAAAACCAGCTCCGCGGCCGCTTCATCATCGAGGGCGAGAACGCCAATATCGAGGTTTTCTTCACGCTCAGCCCCGAAAATCCGCCGCTTATCCAGCAGCTCGACGTTCGGGAAGTGCCGAAAAAATAGCATCGGAATTCAATCTTTGCGGCTATGCGTCCGCCCTTCGCGGCTTTGCGGGAAATGCCAGCCGACCATATCTTGACACGCGTCGCATCGAGGAATATCCTCGGCAATAGATGGACTTTTATTTTTTACTATTCTCGCTCTTCGCACCGCGTATCGTGATGCTGGTCTATCTGCTGATGTTCCCGGCCCTGTTCCCGGCGAACACGGTCCCGCAATGGGCAGACTTACTGCTCGGCGTATTTTTCCCGCGTATCCTGATCCTGATCTACATTTACCAGAACATGGGTTACGACAATATCTGGTTCGCCGCCCACCTGATCGTCGCGATCCTCGCGTACATGGGCGGTACGCACCAAACCAACCGCCGACGCCGCCGTCGATCGGATTCGGAATAGATCATTTGCATCCATGCAACGCTTGACTATCCATGCATTCCTGTGGCAGTATTTCAAAACGCCCTGAATGTAAGGATCACTCTAAACTAGCGCCATGAACATTCGATTGAACCAAACCCGCCGAGGCACCACGTTCGAGATCCTCTGCGACCTCTGCGGCGAACCCGTCTCGCTCAACGAAACGATCCACTACCTCACGCCCCAGGCCCCAAAAAAAGCCGAAGACCTGATCGCCCACAACCACTGCTACCACGCCCGCCCCACACCCGGCTACTGGTCCCAACTCCACCGCGTCCGCTGGCTCCTCGAAGAACTCCTAAAACAAGACCGCGAACGCCACCCAACCCTAACCGCCTTCCTGGCCACGCTACCGAATCAGGAAGAGAAATGAAAACTCCCCTCCTTACGAAGGAGGGGTGGCAGCCGCTTCGGCTGACGGGGTGGTTCTTTGCCAAGGTTGTTTATGCTCCAACAGGATCTGATCAAGACAGGCTGAATTCAAAGCCCTCGAAGAGGGCAACAGCATAAAGCCCCGGGTGCAAACCCGGGGAAAAGGTCGATAATAATTCCAGCCCGTGAAACGGGCGACAGAAGCAAGAGCGTAACCCTGAATCTACGCCGCCCGTCGATCAAACCCGTACCGCGTGCGATGAGCGACCTGAGCGTCGATCTCCTGGTCGATGAGTTCGATGATCTCGTCCGCCGAACGCGATTCCGCCTGCCACGCCTGAATATAAACATTCGCCGTATGCGGCCGCCCATCCACCACACACTCCGCATTCACCAATATCAAAGCCTCCAGACTCTCCCCCAAAGCACTCGCCGCACACTCCTCGATCGAATAACTCGAAAACGCATACGCAGGATTAAAACGATACCAACAGTAAAACGGCGTAATGTACTTATATCGCGGCATGACTGAGATTATACCTGCGAATGATATTACGTTGCAAGAATGATACAGATAAATTAGCGTCCTCTGCGGCCTCAACCTTAAGCCCTCGGAGAGGGCGACAGCATAAAGCCCCGGGTGCTAGCCCGGGGAAAGGGTTCGAAAATAATCCGAGCCCGTGAAACGGGCGACAGAGGAACGAGCGTATTTCAGAATTAATTTAGATCGCGTCGATCCGTTCGCGCAGCCAAACCGTCAGCTCTTCTTCAGAAAGCGTGCCTTCGGCGAGTTGGAGAATGGTGGTGTATTTGTCTGCGGGAGTTGCGATGATCGTACATCCGTTGAGAATGAGAAACGTCCGCATGGCAACGAGGGCGGTGCGTTTATTGCCGTCGATAAAGGGATGATTCTTTGCGATCCCAAATCCGTATGCGGCGGCAAGCCGGGCGATGTCGGCTTCGGGCTCATAAGCGGCAATGTTCTGCGCCCGTGCCAAAGCGGATTCGAGTAACCCGAGATCGCGCACGCCGTCCTCGCCGCCGTGTTCGGCGATCTGGCGTCTGTGCATCGCGAGCACCGCATCGACGCGAAGCCATTTCATTCGGCCAGTTTCCTCAGCACATCCCGATCCTCACGCATCACACGCTCGGCAATCGCCATCTGCTCCGCGAATTCATCGTCAAACGCCCGCAGCTCCACACCATCCGGAGTCTCCGTCACAAACAGCGAATCCCCTTTCCCAACCCGAAGCCGTTCAAGGATCTCCCGCGGCAAAACAACCCCCACCGAATTCCCCACCGTCGTGATCTTCAGCTTAGTCCCCATGATTGTAGATTATAACGCCCGTTATAACGCAAGGTCAAGAAAAAGAAGTTCTGTCAACCTTTTCTTGCCATCGCCGAAATCGTTCCGGACACACAGTGATCCGCAATTCGCTTGACACATGATGCAAGGTCATTCTTTATTTCGTTCGCCCAAAAGCGGAGAACCACGAAGCCTAGCTCACCGAGCTTCTCGTTATTTGCCCTATCTCTCGCAATTGGGCTTTCGAATTTAGGAATCCAGTATTCTCAATTCGCTTTTATTCGGGTTTTCTTCTTTTCCCACTCAAACCCATGCCAAAACTCGCCATCGATGAAGATGACGAGGTTATACCGGTTCAATACAATATCTGGTTTTCCAGGTAGCTTAGGCGAGTTAAGGCGATATCGGAAACCAATTCTAGTTAATTCTTTTCGAAGAAGTTTTTCAGGCTGAGTATTCTTGAGCCTGATCTTCTTCATTAACCGTGAACGCTCAGGCGACGTTTTGAACTGGAATTCGGCTGCCATTCTTCTTCAACAATATAGTCCTGGGAAATCCACAATTTCTGAAAGTCCTTCTTGATCGCACGGGCAAGAGCCTCGGCCATCTTAACAGCAACGGCATTGCCAATCATTTTGTATCCCGCAGCAATACTCTTGTAGCAGAAATTAAAATCATCAGGAAACGTCTGGATACGAGCACATTGGCGCACAATCAAAACGGCGATATAGTTCAATCCGAATGCGGAAGCCCGCACGAAGTAAGGGCGTTCTTAGCCTTCGACACGGCTAAGGCAGATTCAAAACTTTGACGCCAAAACAATCTGTTGCATAATTGCTCAAAAAACCATATGCAGGACGATTATGGATTCGATATCTACGACGAAAATGAGTTTCCCCTCGCTTATCTTTTGACCTTTCGCACTTTCGGCACGTGGTTACATGGTGACCAACGCGAGTCGATAGGACGGGATGGAAGAAACCATTACGGCAAGTCAAAAATCCGGCCGAAACCCGAATTGGAACTAGCGATGAGGGAGGAAATGAAACAGCCTCCATTCATTCTCACAAAACCTATGCGTCGAATTGTTGAATCGGCGATCAAAGAACTCTGCCAGCGACGTGGGTACGGTCTATCAGCAGTTAACGTACGGTCAAATCATGCTCACGCGGTTGTTTCTGCACAGATGAAACCAGAACGAATAGCGGACGCACTGAAGGCGAACGCGACCAAAATGCTACGCGAAGCATTGTTGGTCTCTTTGGATACAAAAGTGTGGTCACGCGGTCGTAGCCGCAGGTATTTATGGAAACCAAGACATGTTAGTGGAGCGATAGATTACGTACTTTATTGCCAGAGCGATCTTCCCTTCGACCTTGTTGAATAATCACAACGAACGCCCTTACTTCGTGCGGGCTTCCGCATTCGGAGCGATCGCCGTCCCGATTAGGTATGGAGTTCGACTAGTATCCAATAAGAAGTATGCCGTCTAATGGAAGAGTGATTCTACTGCTGATGTACATCGTTTCGAGAAACGCGTAAATTTTTTGAAAGTCATCCCCACCGCGATAATCATTTCTGACGGCAATGACTAAATACTCGACACCAAACATCATTGAGGCTTGAAATATGTCCTTCAGGAACTGGTTGTTATCTACAGCCCTTCCAGCTTCCACTTCGATCACAATTTTACCGTCAAGCGAAAGAGCATCGGCATTAAAGGATTTATCTATTTTGTTATTCAGTCCGAATAAAACAGGGACCTTTATCTTGTTTTCATCTTTTTTGCCCGTTTCAACGGTGAAGTTTGTGGCGGATAAATCCGCTCGAAGAATTTCCAATACCTTATTACTTGAGTAGTTATTATTATCAGAGTTTATCTGTTCAAAATTTCTTTGAAAACACTGAATGATCTCTGATATTTCATGAGTTACCGCAGTTGATCGGGGAAAAAACTGATACCTAAGCATATTTGTTAGTATATCGGTTGGTCGTAAAATGTCGATGATTCACAGCTTCCCCGAGCTCTAATATTATTTCAGTTAGAAGCTTCTTATCATTCTCAATAAGCTCAAAATTCGAATCTGTAAAGATGTGCAAGGAATCCTCATCACCTACCATTTTTTCGAAGATACACGTTTCCTCAAATATTAGATTCGCGACATGGTGTGCTAACCCCTTTTTGCAATGCACGACCGTTATCAAGTAAAAATCTACTTTCATTCGACCCCCACTTTAATGGTGTTTCGCTTCCCATTTTCAACACTGTTAACGTAGGTGCGATCTAGACCTGCCATATGAGCTAAGGGCTCCTGGCTAATTCCTAGGTTGGATCGTAATTCTTTGATACTTTCCCCAATTTTTGTGATGCACTAGGTAAGTATGCTTGGGTGACAACTTTGAGACAACGGACTATAAGTCACGTTTACAGGAGGAGTCAAAGGGGGAAGGAACAGCAGTAGGTTCTAGAGCGATTGTTCGGTGGAGTTGCGGGTTGTCCTGGGTCGGCGATAAGAGATGGTGTATCTCTGTGAGAGGTACGTTGATAAACTTTCGCCGACGCATGACTAGATGGTGCAGGCGGCACGGTCGGGGAAGCGACTTCTTGTCGCCAACGCCGACGGACATTAAAGCCTGGGGTGGAGGCTCGGCGTAACCCCTAGGTTAAGCCAGTTCAGATGATCCGTCCCTGCGGTTGCGGACCTACCGCAACACTCGCACGTCTTTTGTGCCAGAACAGGACGCACAATTTACGCTGAGATTTTTTGTCACCGTTGGCGACAGAAGATCAATGTGTTCGATTCCCGGGGTTGCACCCTAGGCTTAAGATTCGTCACCGTTAGCGACAAGAGCAGAAGAAAAGCCCCGCCGATCGCTCGACGAGGCTTTGCTTGAGCGAGACTACCTTACCGCTATTTCTTCTGAGCCCAAGGATCGAAGATCTTGACGCCTGTGTGGGCAAGATCCTGTGTATTTCGGGTTACGAGGGTTAGGTCGCGGGCGAGGGATGTGGCGGCCATTAGCGAACCGATGACCGGCATCGCTCGGCCTTTTGATTCGAGATCCACGACCATCACGCCCCAACGGAGAAGGGCCTTGGTGCCAAACTTTCATCGATCTTCGGAAGCAGATCCCATACAGCGGCTTAAGCATTTGCATATCTGCAACAACGTTGCATTTACGTATCATTATGAAACGTCACGACCGAAGTGGGTCAAATTTTTTCTGCGAAATTTGGTCAATCTGACACACGTTTGAACAAACTCCAAAATACCTCTACCAAACTCCGGTTTCGCCTCTATCAATCGTGCGATCCGACTCTATCTATCGCGGGTTTATTTGCTTGGTAAAGTAGACTCGTTTGGATCGATCGTTTAAGGGTGAGAACCTTGCCCTCGGAGTCGAAAAAAGCCTCGTCGATCGCTCGACGAGGCTTTTCTGAAATACTGGCAAGCAGTGATGGTTCTGGCAAAAAATACTTGCCAGTGTTGCGAAACGCAACCGGCTGCTCCAGTCACTATTCAGCGACTGCCATTTCTTTGTCTTTCGACTTTTTCTCGCGTTTGATGCCGCCGATCTGGACCAGGGCTTCGCCTTTGATGCCGGCTTTTTCCATGACCATTTCGTTGTAGAGTTTACGCATCATCTGCATTTCCTCGGCTGCGGTCTTGGGACCTTCCATTTCCGGCTTGTTCGGACGGGCGAGGTCGACTTCGTTGAGGATGAGATTGTGGCTCTTATCGCCGAGTTCGACGTTCTTGCCGCGGGCAAACACTTCGTGGCGGCCCTGGTCTTTGTACCACTGAGCAACCGTCGCATTCTGGTGCATATGCTCGATGATGTTTCTCCAGCCGATGCCGGTGTTATACGCACAGAAGCTGATCTCGCCTTCCTGGGTGCCGTAAGGGATGATGCACATCTCGGTGCGGCGGAAATCGTAGTTGAACAGATCCTGGAACCACATTCCGGCGATGAACAGGAAGTTCCAAGGGTCCTGACGGCGTTTCTCGATGTCTTCCATCGTGCGGTCAGGGCCGACCTTGCCGTAATCTTTGCCCGACAGGCCGAACGATTTGTCGAACTTCTTCAGAATGCCGCCGAGCGTAAGGCTGTTCGGTGCACCGTACGGGTTGTAATTCTTGAGCAATGCGAGGCCCATCATAAGGTTTGAGAACCACTTGCCGCGGTTCGTATCAGTGATGTGCTGCATATCGGTGACGAGGCCCTGAATATTCAGGAACTGCGGAACCGGTGCCATTTCCTTTGTATTCTTATTGACCATAACGGCCGTGCCGACGCCGCAATTCGGGTGGCAGCCGCATGAGACCTGGCCCCATTCGTGCTCGGGTCCGTGAACGACGTCAGCAAAGTCAGCGAACGCTCCCATCAGCGAAAGCGGGAACCAATCGCGTGTCGGTTCGGTAATGCCAACCTGGCCCTTTACGTCGTGCGCGAGATGAGCAAGCGTGTAACGCTGCTGCAGACGACGTTGTTCGGTGATCAGCTCGTCGCGGCCGGTGAACGACACTGGCTGAAACGCGATGAACGAAATTTTCTTAGGATTCTCGAGAGCGAACCGAATGATCGTACCGACCTGATCGTTATTAACACCATTCACGAGCGTTGTAACGAGGATGATGTCGACGCCGGCTTCGTGCAGGTTGTTGATAGCACGGAGTTTAACGTCAAACAGGTTGCCGATCTGGCGGTGCGAGTTCGCGTCGTTGCCGATACCGTCGAACTGGAGATAGACGAAACGAAGGCCTGCTTCAGCGGCTTCGCGACAGAATTCCTTCGATTTAGCGAACTCAATTCCGTTGGTCGCGGCCTGAACCGAGTTGTACCCAACTTTGCGAGCGTAACGCACTGCATCCAGGAAGTAAGGTGACAACGTCGGCTCACCGCCCGAGTACTGAACCGACATCTGGCGACGGGGTTTGATCTGAATGGCGTTGTCGAGGATTTCCTGGACATCTTCCATCGAAAGCTCGTGCACGAATCCAACCTGGTTCGCATCCATGAAGCACGGATCGCACATCATGTTGCAGCGGTTCGTCAGATCTACCGTCAAAACCGCTCCGCGGCCGAATTTGACCGACGAGGTGCCGTGATTGTGAAGCTTTTCGTCATTGTGCGACTCGATGTCGCGGCCAGGGAAAAGCGACTCGATATGCTGTAGAAACTGTGAGTCGATCGCCATCATGTCTTCGAAATGGCCGTGCGTCGGACAATCCTTGATCATCCAGACCTGCCCGTCACGCTCGATGATCTGTGCCTTGATCTCGCCAACCTTCTCATTGATCAGCATTGAGACGTCATTGTCGCCGCTCAGGATCGACTCGCGTGCTTCGATAACGCAATTAGGACATAGTGAATCTGTCGTACGAGGGAAACCGAGTGTTGGCTTCGATTTCTGCCACGATTTAAGAAGTGGCTTGTCCGACCACTTCGGCGTGAACGACGGGTTTGGCTTAAACTGATTGACTGAACGAATTGCAGCAAAAGCTCCCTTTGCAACATAGGTCAATCCTTTTTCGAAATGCTTAATGGGTCTCATTGAAATATTTTCTCCAATAGGGTCAAAATCGCCGAACAGGTACGCGATGGTAGAATTACGGCGCAAATTTATACACTCAGGCGAATGCAAAGCGTGTGCCATGCCGTTCGGCATATCTATTGGGCCAAAGATCAGCCCTAAACCTCTTGTTTTCAATAGCTTATTCGTACGCGGTGATGATCACAATTGCGCGCCATTACGATACACTTTTATACCAACTGTATCCGATGTGACGATTTGATACAGAAGACGCCTTACTCACTCGATGCAATTCATCCCTAATGATAGCGCTTAAAGATTTCGTTCATATATTGTTCGTCTTTTTGGAATAAAGTAAGGTCATACGTCAGGGAGCTATATCTATCTTGTTGAAAATACATATCTTATATATTCTTTAGCAACTGCTTTACACGGGTTTAAGCCTATGTTAAAGTCTTACCACTTCACGGGAAATTGGGTTACCGGCTTCACTAGCACGAAAAGATTGGCTTATGTCCATACGTTTTGGAACATCCGGATGGCGGGCGATTATCGCGGAAGATTTCACGTTCGAAAACGTAAAGCTGGTTATCGGATCTATCTGCAGCTATTTGACAACCGTTCCGCCGAAGACGGAAAGACTATTGGTCATCGGACACGATTCTCGCTTCATGGGTGAGAAATTCGCAGCCGTCGCAGCTGGGATCGCGGAACAAAAGGGCTTTCGAGTTCTGCTTTGTACCGGCCCGACGCCGACACCGACAATATCGTATGCGATCCGCAGCAACCGCGCGGCCGGCGGTATAAACTTCACCGCGTCGCATAATCCGCCGGAATATCAGGGCATAAAATTCTCGACCGCTGACGGAGCCCCGGCTCTGCCTGATATTACCAAGCAGATCGAGCTCGGGATAATTGAGAAGGTTACGACATCTGACGAGAGCGGCGGTTCGATCATCGAGTTCGACGCACAGCCTTCGTATCTAGAGGATATTGGGAAAAAGATCAAGTTTGACATAATCGCTGCAGCGAAGGGCAGATATGCCTACGACGCATTGTGGGGAACGGGCCGCGGATACCTGGATAAGTGCCTGCGGGATCATGGATCAGAAGTTGAGACGATACACGATTGGCGTGACGTTACCTTTGGCGGCATGTCGCCGGAACCCGGGGAAGATCATCTCGACGAATTGAAATTGGCAGTTACGAGCAAGAATTTGACGCTTGGCATTGCAACTGATGGCGATGGTGACAGATTTGGGGTTATAGATGCGAACGGAAAGTTCATTACGCCCAACCAGCTGGTTGCTTTATTGACAGATTATTTGGCAGAGAGCCGTGGGTGGACGAATGGCGTGGCCCGCAGTGTGGCGACATCTCATTTGGTCGACAGGGTTGCCAAAGAGCGGAATATCAAGCTTTACGAAACGCCCGTAGGCTTCAAATTCATCGGCGAATTGATAAACAAAGACGAGATCATCCTCGGCGGCGAGGAATCTGCAGGCCTTTCGATACGCGGCCATTATCCGGAAAAGGATGGAATTCTGGCCTGTTTATTGGCCGCCGAGGCAGTCGCCGCGAGGCAGACCAGCCTTACGGAGCAGCTAAATGAGCTTTACCGCCGTGTAGGAAAATTAGAATCGGGCCGCATCGGGCTAAAGTTAACTCCCGAAGTTGCCGATAAGCTTAAAGCTAAGCTTGAACAAGAGCCGACTGAGATCGGCGGTCGAAAGGTTGAGAGTATTAACCGCATGGATGGCGTTAAGTTTCTATTTGAGAATAACGCATGGATGCTTATGAGGCCGTCGGGCACCGAGCCGATGGTCAGAATCTACGCCGAAAGCGAAACCAAAGACGATCTGGAGAATTTACTTGAGCAAGGCCGCAGATATTTATTGGGATAGCCCCCGCCGAACGGCGGCTAAGAGGCCCGCACCCGCGAAAAATCGACGCGTAACCGCCGCAGCGGATCGTCGAACGGCCCCGTGGTGGCTTTCGTTCCTGATCGTGATTTCGATCTTTGTAATGATATGCGTTTCGATCAATTTCCGGGCGGTTTCCGACGTTCGGGCAGAGGCTGATCAAAACGTCAAACTTGCTAGCCAGATAGAGAATCTCATGGATGAGAATCTGGCTCTGCAGGAAGAGATACATTCGTTGAAAACTGATCCCCAGGTCATCCAACATGAGGCCAAACGAATTGGGATCCGTATTCAACCAGAAAAAGTTCCCGTGCCGGCGAACTAACTTACGCGGAGGAGTTGTTCATTCGGCACATTGCCCTGCCCATTGAAAATCCGCCCTTTTGCCTACAGCTCCGCGAGGCCTACAGTAAATGCCTATCCGTAATTAGCGGCTTGAGTTTCCCGAAACCAAGCCGCACTTCTCTTTTTAAACTACTTGTCCTGCAATAAGACCACCGCCGCGTATTGATCACATTGTTCCGTGCGAATATTTTTCGTATTTTGTATCATTACATGTATAGTTTGGGAACGCGTTGAGGAATTGAGTATTGAGTTTATGAAAGAGATCGTACGTAACTTAACATTTTTTGTATCACTTTGCCTCGTGTTTTCGATGCTGACAGGCTGCGCCGGAACTGGAGCGAACGTTGCCAACACGAATACCTCGAAATCTGCCTCCAATTCCAACGAAACGAAAAACAGCAAATCCAGCGAATATCCGCCACTTGCATCCGGCCTCGCCGAGGCTGATTTCGAACTACTTGACGGTTCTAAATTTAAGGTTTCGGAAAAGAAAGGGAAGGTTTTGCTGCTCAATATTTGGGGCACGTGGTGCGGTCCTTGCCGCGAGGAAATGCCTCATCTTGTTGAAATGCAGAACAAATACGCCGCTCAGGGCCTCGAGATAATCGGTCTCAATATCGGCGACGGCAGCGGCACACCCGAATCTATTGAACAGATAAAGGCGTTCGTCGAGAAGATGAAACTCAACTACACGATCGCTCGGAGCCCGAATGCGTCGACCATCCAGTTCTATCAGATCAGTAAGCAGCAAGTTGTTCCGCAGACTTTGCTGGTTGACCGCGAGGGCCACCTCAGGGGCGTCTTCGTCGGTGGCGGACAGCGTGTTATCGATTCAATGAAGAATACACTCGATAAAACGATGGCTGAATCCTAGATCTAAGACTTAACAACAGTTTCCGGAAATCCCGATTCCACCAAAATAGTTTTGAAGCTTGATAAACTTGCGAGCCCCGGAGCGGCTCGCTTTGGCTTATTGACGAACTTTTTTTGAGTGTAGTTAACGGCTGCCTTCGGTTTTTCGCGGGCGTCGCTGTAAAAAGCAGCTAATCGGGCGGCCTCAACAAGTGTTGTGACGGGGATCTCCGTACGATTTGGGTTGCGTATTATCACGTGCGAGCCGGGATAGTCAGCAGCGTGCAGCCAGGTATCGTGGGATCTTGCTATGCGAAAGGTCAGATGGTCGTTATCTTTTGCCTTCTTCCCAACCATTATTTCAAAACCGTCGCCTGAGACGAATTTTCTAGCTCCCGTAAAACTATCCGCCTTTTTTTTCTCTTTCGAGGCTTGAGGCTCAACATGTTTTGCAGAAACAAACTCGCTTAACTTTCCTTCATCTTGCGACGATATAGCTTGTTCTATTGCTTCCTGGCGCCGCTCAAGCTGCTCGATTTCCGCATTGACGGCTTTTTTGCGTTCAGCGATCGCAATCACGGCGTTGCGGGCTTTGGTATATTTGCGAAAATAGGTCTCTGCAGCTTCGGTTGGCGGTTGATCGCGATCGGCCGCGATCCCGATCTCGCTCATTTTGGGATCAAAATAGTCGGTCACGTAGATCGTATCGGACTCGCGCCGTAGATTTGAAATGTTCGCCAGGATCAGGTCCCCGAATTTCTTCCACTGCTCGGCGTTCCCATGCTGAGCGAGGTCGCCGTTGAGATTAGAGAGCAGCCTCCGCCGCTTTGCGAACTCGCTCTTTAATTTTTTGCGGGCTTCCCTAGCCAGCAGCTCAAATCGGGCCGCGGAATCATATTGACGCCTCTCAGCGTCAAGAATAGGCGACAAAGTCCCGCCCTGCAGGTCAGGTCTTTCACATTTGGCGTCTTGATCCACGCGAGGCCCGGCATAAACATCTCCGACCTTCTGGCCGTCCCGGTCCGAGGTTCTCGCTGCTGCAACTATCACGCCTTCCTTGTCAATGACAAAGACATTCGGCGAACCGCCGCTCAGTTGGATCACCAAAGTATGGACATCGTCTTCCCCGGACAATTCGAGCGATATTGAACCGGCATCTTCGGAACTTCTGGTCAGTTCCCTTCCGGTCAGTGTCTTACGGAGTTGAATGATAAATGCGTTCGAATGGACCGCGGATCTCTCAAGTTCCTTCAGTTTTCGAACGATCAGGAAAGCCGATCCGGTTCTTGAGCAACAATCTGCGAACAAATAGCTTCCGGCGTGCGGGTAAAAATCGATCGCAAATGACGTCGCCGACAGCGGGAAAATCTTGCCGAACTTTCGTCCGCGCATTGCATCGTCGATCTCTTTCGCTATTTGTTTGATCTCAGCGCTGTTCACAGATCCAGATTACATATCCAGAAAGAAAAGCCCAAAGCACTTACTTTGGGCCCGTCAATAAAAAGCTATGACAATAAAACTTAGAACTCTCTAACCAATATCGTTCCCGAGAGCAGATCGTGGGCAGCTCGCTTTTCTTCGTTAAAAAAAACCGTCAGAAACCCTGCACCGGCAAAAACGAGCGAGAATATATAGACAGACGAACTGACCGCAGCCTGATGCAGCGTTGGGTATTCATTTTCAACGGCATCGACGAGCTCGAGCGAGAAGAGCCTCATACCCATCGTTTTGCCATAAAAACCGAGGCAGATCGTCATGTAAAGGAACATAACGATCGCAGAAACACCCGCAAATGTAAGCAATCCGGCCGCCGTAAACCAGTCACCACGGGTGAACGCAACCGGTGATAAGATCAAGAGGCTCGCAAAAGAAGCGATGATAAGATCGAACAGGCCCGCCCCAAACCGTGTTGAGAACAATGCAAGATCTTCGATATCGTCTCCCTCAACCTCGGGTAGTTCATAATTCTCGATCTCCTGATGTTCAGCCCGGATCCGGATCCGCTTGATCTCAGCAAACTCGACGGGCATCGCGGCCGCGACCGGTTGTTCGATTCTAATTTCGTCACGAGTTTCTACGACTGCCTGCTCAAGCGGCCGCATGGCGATCGGCGGTAATTTATTTGTATCGCGCTTAAGCGGAGCCGGAGCGCTGACTAGCCGCGGTTTTGGCGCTTGATTTGGCTTTGCCGGCATTGGCATCGGCATCGACGGGGCTGCATTCGTTGGCACTACGTCGAACTTATAAGGCTTTGGGGCCACAGGCATCGGTGGCCGCGAGATAGCCTTCTTTTCGGTTTCAAGGAATGTGTTCCTCGATTCATTGATCCGTCGAAGCGCATTCGCTACGCGGGGATCCGAGATCTTCGATTCTACGGTATTTGGCTCGGCTCGTTTAACTACCTGAGCCTTAAGAACCGGGGCCGGATTCGCCGCAACTTCGACGTTCGCTGGCACCTCCACATTTGCAGCCGTTTCAACCTGGCCGCCCTTTCTCTGCTGAACTGCATTCTGCAATTGAATGCGCCAGTCAGGCAGCGTGGCGTTCTTGCTTTGGAATCCGACCAGCGTCGGGCTAGTCTTCGGAGCCACGAGGTCTGCCGTTTCGACACGACGCACCGGCTGAGGAGCGACTGCGACCGCTTGGCTCGTTTGAGGACGAGCGACGGCGACAGCAGCTCCCGATCCCGAAACCATTTGGCTTGGCATCGATGGAGTTGCACGAGGCGGTTGGATCGGCTTCGCAGCCATCGGTGTCGAGACCATTTCCAACGGCATTTCCTGTTTAACTTCGGGTCGTGGGGAAAGACGTCCTGACGTGATCTTCGTTTGCAACTCCTCTCGGACGGAGTCGAACATCATTGCTCCACAACTCGGGCATATTGACAGCGTCGGGGCTAAACTCCGATCACACACGGGGCAGTTCATAGGCTTGTATGTGTCCTGGTCTGGGTCTTGTGAAGTTTCGATTCCTTAAAAACTGCCTGATAATATCAAGAATTACTTTAAGTAGTCAACCGTTAAAGCGCACAAATGCTTAAGATTTTTAAGTTTTTACCGAAATATTAGCTATTTTGTGGAAAATCTGTGGAAAAGTTACAGTTTTTGCCTTCCAGCAAAGCCCGCGTCCATTTCGTGCCACCACTCGATCTCGTCCCCGTCGCCGATCTGCCAGCAAAGTAAAACGACGCGGTCGCCGCTCATGCTTGGGAAATCGATCAGTCCCCGCGATGGATCTTTGATCTCGATACCGAGCTCGTGGATCTCCGTCGTATGCTTTCCGATCTGATAAAGTGTATTGACATAACCCGTCCCGCCTTCCATTCCGCCGCCTAAACTTGAGGCTCCGGCCGCCGCACGGGCTTCGGCCCTGAGGCCGTCGATAATAACGTAAAGATCGCGGATCGCCTCGAGCTTCGGGATAACATCCGGGAGCAGTTCGTTCGCTTCTCTTACGGTGAAAAGTTTCATCGCTCATCTCCCCGGAGGTCCGTGATCAGTTCGGTCTCTGATTCAGCAAAATCATTATCGAACGGGACCGGCTGCGATATGCGCTTAAAAGCATCGCGAGGAGCATTTGGGGCTTCGGAAGACTCGCCCGGAGGAACGAAAGACGGAATATCGTAATCGCCGGCCTGGCCGACATCCTTCTTGATCAAATGAGCGATGTCGCCAAGATCAATGAAGAAATCACCGACGTCGATCAATCGTGGGGCGGTATTGGAACGAAATCCCGCGACCTCAACACGGCAACCTTTGTAAGCCACCGCATTTACAGCATAGACAAAATCCTCGTCACCCGATACGAGCACAGCTGTATCATAACGACCTGCAAGGCTGAGCATATCGACCGCGATCTCTACATCGAGATTTGCCTTGCGGGTGCCGTCATAAAAGGTCTTAAGCTCCTTCTGCACGACGCGAAAACCATTGCGGCGCATCCATAGCAGAAATCCCTGCTGCCGCTCCGCCCCGACGTCAACACCGGTGTAGAAAAAAGCACGCAAAAGCCTTCCGTCGCCAAGCAGAACACGGAGCAGCTTGTTGTAATCGATATCTATGTTATGGAACCGGGCTGCGTGGAATAGATTGTTCCCGTCAATAAAAACGGCTACACGGCCACGATGCCCAAACTGCCAGGACGAGCTTGTAGTCGTATCGAACTGCATTTTAATGTACCTCAAACTACGAGAATATGAGGCTGTTTTACCGAAGAGGCAAGCGATCCAGATGGCGGAAATGAGCTATTAAATAATGCGAAATACGCGGCTAAAATAAACTGTCAAGAATACGCGGCTGAAAAATCAGTTTGAAAAAATAATATCTTTCTCTGCAAATAGCCATTACCCCAGGCTGTGATCATCTGCTTCGTAGGAAAAAAGCTTAGTTACAGTTTGCCCTCTGAGCTTGAAACGGTCAAGCAATTTCACGGGCAAAATGCTAAAATCGAAGTTTCCGGTCCGTATTTTATGTCCACAAACACCGATTCTGAAGCCAGTTCCCTGCCGGGATTCGATCCATCGATCCAGACAGAGAATATCGCTTTTGATCGAGCCGAAATGGTGCTCTGCTCAAGCTGCAAGAGGGCAAATCCGCCAAATCGTCTCAAGTGTCTTTATTGTGCGGGCGATCTGGATCTACCTAGCCAAAAAACGGCCGGGATAAAACTCGCTCTTAGAAAACTCGAATTCTGGGAACGCGGCGAAAATCTCATCCTCAAGCGAGTTTCCGACGCGGCTGATACCGAGAAGGCCGCGGTATTCCTATCCCTGGAACGTGAAGAATTCGATAAGATCGCCAACGCTCGCAGCCGCCTTCCGCTCGCGAGGGTCGGTAGTAATGGCGAAGCGAGAGCAGCGATAGAACATCTGAGCGCCTTGGGAGTCGAGTGTTTTTCAGTCTCGGACGAGTCCCTTAGGCTCGAAACGCCTAATATTCGCATAAGCGGGATCGAATTCCTACCCGGTGAGATCGGATTCAAGAACTTCAATACCGGGAAAATAGTTCACTTCCCAACCTACGAGGTCGCGCTTGTCGTGGAAGGGTTTATTAGCAGAACCAAGGTCGATCTTGTTGAGAAGCGGCAAATCAGGGGCGAATCAAGATTGATCGATCAAACGTCTATAGCGAGTGATGACCGAGTTTTAGATGTTTATCCCCGTGATCAAGTTATTGGATTCAGACTGAGCCCCGCAGGATTTGATTTTTCGTGTTTGGGCGAGAATAAGAGCCTTCTTGCCCGCGGAAACTGGGGACGGCTGATCGATCTTCTGAAAGCAAGGCTGCCGAGTGCTGAGTTCGTCTTTGACTATCCCAAGGTACGACAAGCTCTCGAATCAGCTTGGCCGATAGAATCTCTAGTTGGCACCAAGGGAATGGTACAAACCGGATTTGGGAAGCGCGAGTTTGGAAGTGTCGCTACTACCAGCAATCTCGAGCAATTCAACAAGTATTCGCGACTGCAAAGACATTTATATGAAACCAAAAAGTAGGGACTTCAGAGAAAAGGACCGTGGGCGAAGAACTCCCGAACGAGACAAACGCGAACGGCCGGCACCGTCGCCGCTTAAAACAAATGCGTCGCTTATTTACGGCCTGCTGCCGGTTCTCGAGGCTCTAAAGGCTGAAAATCGTCGCATCGACAAAGTGGTCATCGCCGACGGAGCAAGGGAACACCGCGTCTCAGAGATCATAGATCTCTGCCGTGACCGCTCGATCGCGTGGAACCGCGTTCCGAGAGAGACGTTTGCCAAGCATCTGGAGTCCGGCGTGAACCATCAAGGCGTGATCGCCTTCGTTGCGGCCGCGGACTATGTTTCGACCGACGAGATATTTGAAAACGCTAATAAAATCCCCTTGATCGTGGTGCTCGACGGTGTTGAAGACCCACGAAATCTTGGTGCTATCCTTCGCACTGCGGAAGGAGCGGGCGTCGACGGGGTGATCATTCCAGAACGCCGTGCTGTTGGCCTCAATGACACGGTCGCAAAATCCTCAGCCGGAGCGATCGAATATGTAAAGGTTGCCAAAACCGCCAACCTTAACCGCTTCATCGGAAAACTGAAGGAAAAAGATATCTGGGTGGTCGGCACGAGTATGGACACAGAGATGTCATATACCGATTGGGACTGGACTCGTCCGAGTGCCCTTGTGCTCGGCGGCGAGGGTGGCGGATTGCATCGCCTGGTTGCCGAAAACTGTGACGTTTTGGTAAAAATTCCGATGTATGGAAAAATAGATTCCCTGAACGTTTCGGTGGCTGCAGGCGTTATACTTTTCGAAGCACAGCGACAACGGTCGAAGGACGAGTAAATTTATGTTTTGCCCAAAATGCGGTGGCCAGAATCCTGAAGAAGGTAAATTTTGCAGAAGCTGCGGCACGGATCTAGGAAACGTATCAAGTGCGTTATCCCGCGATCCAGCTTCGGTCAGCCCGCAGCGGCTCCTCAATTCTAAGGGGAAGCCGATCAGTTACGAGAGTGCGATCACAAAGATGTTCTCCGGCGTGGCGTTCTTCGCCGTCGCGATCGCTTTGGCCTTTTCGATCGGAAAAGGTTGGTGGTTTTGGCTATTGATACCGGCATTTACCAGCCTAGGTGCAGGAATCGCACAGTATATTCAAATACGCCGGGCCGAAAAAGGACAGGTAGTTTACACGCCTGGCATCACCGCAAGCCTCGCCGCCGAATCGCCCAAATCAGGCCTCCCTCCTCAGCAGGCAACTTGGGTCGCCCCGGAATCACGCTATAAAACCGGTGATCTCGTACCGCCGAGCGTTACCGACAACACAACGCGGCATTTGGAGATGGATTCCGAAGGCAAGACTATGACGCTGCCGAAGCAGTAGCGGTCATTTTTTTCTCAAGCTCATTTTGTGGCCGCTGAGACGCTCTAGCATTCGCAAATAGTTTCTAGGGAACAGCCTGGAGATGATGCTTATGGCTTTAGCGTCTTTCCCGATCAATATCCGCGGCTCGTTCGACTTGATTCCTCCAATTATCACCTCGGCAGCGGTTTCTGAGGTAGTTTTTGCTACGCGGTCAAAAAACTTGACTCCCTGTTGCTTCCATTCGGGCGGTGTTCCTTCTCCCACGCGTGAATTGCGGGCAATATTCGTCAGGATCCCGCCGGGATGAACGCACGAAACCGAGATGTTTGAATCAGCCAGTTCGTGCCTCAGGCTCTCAGTAAATCCACGCACCCCAAATTTCGCCGAACAATAGGCAGTCTGCTCCTCAGGAGCGATCATTCCGAAGACGCTGGAAATATTTACGATATGGGCCGCATCCTGCTGCTTAAGGAGAGGCAAAAAGACCTTGCATCCATAGATAACGCCCCAGAAATTAATGCCCATCAGCCACTCAAAATCCTCGAGTGAGATCTGTTCAAATGTTCCGATCACACCTACTCCAGCGTTATTAACAAGGTGCGTAACGCGGCCGTGTTTGGCAACTACATCGTCCGCGAGTTGCTTAACGTGATCCAGTTTCGACACGTCGGTTATGTGAACGGAAACCGGAACGCCCATCTTTTCGATCGCTGCCTGGGTCACCGCCAAACCTTCCGCATTTACATCAGAAATTGCCACGCCGGCAATTCCATCGGCCGCTAGCCTGATCGCGAGAGCCTGACCGATGCCCGATGCCGCTCCTGTAACAACGGCTACTGAATCCTTTCTAAGCGTCATACGATCACCTCTTAACGACTTGTCGGGCGTTGCCGGAATTGCGGTTTACGTCAAAAACGCGAAGCGTGACGATATATTCGCCTGCTGCGGTCGGCACCTCAACTGCGTAAGTCTCGCTCGGCGAATCTGATATGCCATCGTCAGCGTAAACTGGCTTCCAATCGCCGCCGTTGATACTGTATTCAGCGCGGATCAAGTAGCTCGCCTTGTCGGTCGCTGTGAAAACAACCTTTCCGCCTGAAGCGATTCCGGCTGTCACAGTTGGCGGCGTGTTGTCGATATCGATCGGCTCGGTTGTCTTTTCACCCGATAACGCCGTCGAAGCTGGATTTGAAGAATTATCGCGGGCCACAACCTTAAAAATATATCTCCCGTCGGCTAGAGACTGGCCGTCGATCGCGAGGAAATTATCCGTCATTTCCCCACGGAGTAATTTGAAGTCAGCGTCGCCGGTCTCCTTGTAATATACGTCGTAGATCAGTTTGTCGCCATTGCGGTCCTCGGATGTCCATTGAAGCGAGGTTGCACCGCGTTGATAGACTTTTCGCGGTGGGACTGCGACAACCGGAATACCGAAGGTCGCTGGTTCCATTCCGTTCAACTCGATATTCGGATCGATCTGGATGGGCGGATTTGCCGCAAGGCCGACGTTGGTTGGCAAAGCTTGAATAGAAAGGACCTCTGGAGCGATATTTCTGGAAACAAAAGCGAGATTTACTTCGCTTACATTTGCGTTGCCCGCCCTAAGAAGCGTCCTCCACTGAATGAACCGTGCCTTTGGGCTCGCGATCTGAGCGCCTTTTTGATCCGACAAAGCCGTGCTCCATCCGCTCCAGGTCTCGTCAGGTTTTTCCGTATTCCCCGAACGCGTCTGGATCGTCACATTACCACTCGATCGCCACCAAATCCGTCCCCACGACGCTGTTCCTTTCGCATCGAGGACGGCGGAATCATAAATTCCCTCGGCAACCGTTTCCGGCCCAAACTTATAGAGCGAGCCTTGATTGCTCGAGGTTGCCAGCAAATTTTTACCATCGTTGCGGATCGTCGAGATCTGATTTGCGTCAGTCTGCAAAGCCAGCGTTTCGCTGCCATTGTTAGAGACACTGTAAATCCGTCCTTTATCCGAAGTTCCGAGAAGAACACCGCTTCCGTTTGCATGAGCATAAAGCGAAAAGGCCGTAACCGCCGGCGAAGCCCAAATAATATCGGTGCTGCCGTCTGGCAAAATACGATAAACAGCACTTTTGGCAGCAGTGAGATCGTATCGGCTCTTTGCCGGAGTTTCCGGCGTGGCCGGATTTGGTTTTTCGACTGAAACTGTCTTGTTTTCCGGGGTCGCGGCTGGCGTTGCGGCAGCGTCGGTTTTTGGGGCTGATGCAGATTCACCCAACGCGAGCACATAGACCGAACCGTCGGGACCGATGGCCATATCATGAATTTCGCGTAGCGATGAATCCAGCAGGCCGAACGGCTTTCCGTCCGCTCCAAATTTCATAACGATCCCGCTCGAATCGGTTCCGGCGTAAAGATTTCCCTGTTTGTCGGCGGCAAGCGAGATTATATGTGTTTCGCTTGTATCGAACAGCATCGACGACTCCGGCGAGGCGTTCGCCGACTTTACTTTATAGATCTTTCCACCATCGCCCGTTCCAACTGCGAGGCTGCCATCCGCAAGAACAGCGAGCGACCAGATGTATTTGTCCTTCGGCGAGAAGTAAACATCCGCCTTTCCGCTCGCATCGAGGCGATAAACTTTGCCGTCCGGCGAGGTCGCGGCAAAGATCTCGCCGCTCTTTCCGACCGCCATCGCGGAAACGTTCATCTCGGCGAGATCGGCAAGCAATGTACCTTTTCCGGCAACATCAACCTTAAATACCTTTCCGTCGCCGCCCGTGCCAAGATAGACATTTCCAGCCGCATCGACCACGGACGACCAAATAAAAGCCTGATCGGTCTTAAATGTTTCTGTAAGTTTTGGCGACAACGAGATCGTGCCGTTTTGGTCGATCGAAACGCCGCGGGCATCGCCCCTGAGCACATCGGCGCGCGAATTTACGGACCAGATGAGCGGCTCGCTGGCAAAGATTTTGGTGGAAAGAAAAGCTGCAACAAGAAGGACGAAAAAGAAATTCTTCATTTGACGATCGATAAGGGTTCGCTAATTTAGGACGTTGATTATGATAACAAATCCGCGTCCGATCAGGCGTTTCTTAGTTGATCGTTTTGTGTTTTGTTTTCGGCTGCTGGACAGGCACGGCCGAGCGGCCTTCGAGAAATTTTAATGCGTCGCGGAGATCTTCGGCATCACCGGTGATCAATCTCGCACTTCGCTCCCGGGTCAAATATGCCCAGAACCAGGCGAACATTACCGCCAGCCGGTTGCGAAAACCGATCAAAAAGAAGACGTGCAGAAAAAGCCACATCATCCACGCGATAAAGCCCCTAAATTTAAAGCCCGAAAGCTGAGCTATAGCCTTTCGACGGCCAATGGTCGCCATCGTTCCTTTGTCCCAGTAGACAAAATTCTCTCGCGGTTTCCCTTTCAGATCACGTAGAATATTTGCCGCCGTCGCATCGCCCATCTGCATCGCCGCCGGGCTTACTCCGGGAACGGGTTCGCCGCTTTCTTGCAAAAGCGAAGCCATGTCGCCGATCACGAAAACGTTTGGAAAGCCTTTCAACGATAGATCTTTCTCAACAAGTACACGCCCCGCCTTGTCCGTCTCGACCCCAAGTGCCTTGCCCAATGGTGAAGCAGCCACGCCCGTCGCCCAAAGCACGACGTCACAGTCGATCCAGTTTTCTCCAACTTTCACCCTACCGGCATCGATCTTGGTCACAAAACTGTTGAGATGAACCTCAACACCGAGCGATTCAAGCTGCGATTTTGCACTTTCCGAGAGGTCTTTACCGAATGAACCGAGGATCTTGTCAGAGCCCTCGTAGAGCATAACGTGGGCATCGCGTGTATCGATGGCCTTGAAATCTTTAGCGAGAGCTTTTCTCGCGATGTCCGCGATCGCACCTGCAAGCTCAACCCCCGTTGGCCCGCCGCCGACGACAACAAAATTAAGCTGCTTCTGCACGCCCGTGAGATATGCCTGACTTTCTGCTAGTTCGAATGCCAGCAACACGCGACGGCGTATCTCGACCGCGTCTTCAAGAGTTTTTAACCCCGGAGCGGCAGTTTCCCATTCATCATGGCCAAAATACGAATGCCTTGCCCCGGCCGCAATGATCAAATAATCGTATTCGATCTCAGCACCGTCGATCAGCGTAACCTTTTTCTCTTTCTTATCAAATCCAACCGCCTCACCAAGAATGACCTCAATGTTCTCAGCCCAGTGCAATATCCGCCGGATCGGCTGCGCGATCTCGCCCGGACTCAGCACCGCAGTCGCCACCTGATAAAGCAGCGGCTGGAAAACGTGATGATTTTTCCGGTCGATCAATGTCACCTGCACCGGCTTATTCGCCAAGGCCTTAGCTGCCCAAAGCCCGCCGAAACCGCCGCCGATGATCACAATTTTAGGCTTATGATCCATATTCGCTGCCTCAGTATGTAAGGCGTTAAGAGAAAAGTAAAAGTAGCAGGACTGGAGGGTGAGAAGGATGCTCATCATCAAGTCAGTTTCCGATATATCGCGAATACAAGGCCCGTGCGGCGGAAATATCATCAGTTCCCTTCACGATCGCCCTACCATCCGCAAAAATCGTCATCTCGCGACCGTTCGACAAAAACCGTACCAAATATTCGTTTTGCTTTACTTCACCCAATGATCCGAGCTTCGATGCCAGACCTTCAAGGTCGATTAGAGTAGGCTTCGGCGGGGCGATCTGTACGGCATCCCTACCGCACAACACTGCCGAGAATTCCTGCGTTTCCGGATCGAGAAACTCGAAGATTCGCTGACCGCACGTCTTGCAGTCCGCATCCGGTTCGCCAAGTCTAATTCGCTGTCTCTCGTTCGCCCACACGTCAAATTGCATCAGCGAACCGTGCAGCGATTCGAGATCGCCGACCAATATTTTCAACGCCTCGGCGACCTGAGTCGCTGAAACGGTTGCAATTATCGGCATTATCACACCGGTCGTGTCGCAAGTCGGTGACGAACCCGCATCGGGCAGTTCGTCAAAAATGCACCGCAAGCACGGGGTTTTGCCCGGAATTATCGTCATGGTCGTACCGTAGCTAGAAACCGCGGCACCGTAGATCCAGGTCACGCCATTCTTTACGCACGCATCATTGAGCAGATACCTGACCTGAAAATTATCCGTGCCGTCGATGACCAGATCGCAGCCGTCGATCAGCGTTTCAATGTTCGAATAATTAACGTCGACGATAACCGCGTCTACATCGATCTCGGAATTGATCTCGTAAATTCGATTTTTTGCAGCAATAGCTTTGGGAATTCGCTCGAGCGCATCGCTTTCTCGGAACAAAGTCTGCCGCTGTAGATTAGTAAATTCGACGAAATCGCGGTCAACGATACGCAACTTACCGACTCCGGCGCGAGCGAGCATTTCAGCATGCGAAGCTCCAAGAGCTCCACAGCCGACAAGAAGAACGCGCGAATTCAAGAGCCGTTCCTGTCCGGCTCTGCCTATCTCACGAAACAAAATTTGTCGGCTATAACGCTCGTTCATTATGGCAGATCGCTGAAATTCAGCTTCCTGATCCTCTTAGAAGAAACCCATTCGTCCCACTCTTTTCCATAACCGATATAGGTCACAAAATGCGAACCGCCTTTCACGGCCAGCACCGTCGCCTTGTACCAATCGCCTTTCCATTCGACCTCGACGGTCGTGCCTTTGGCATATTGTACCGTTTTCGAGCGGCGGATCTTGTCTTCTGTGACCCACTCGTCGTCGGTAGTTTCGTAGCCGTAATAATGGACCTTCTGCTTGCCGCCCTTGGAATCGACAATAAATCCGCGATACCAACCATCAACGCTGTAAGCCTCGACGCGTTCGCCAACCCGATTCGAAGTCGAAGATTCAGCCTTGCTCAGCACGATCTGCGGATCAAACTTGCCCGTAAATGCAATTGTCGCGACCTGCTCCTCGCCGAAAAGCATATCTTCCTTGGAATTCTCGCCAAGTTCGGCGAACGTGATCGTACCGTCGCGGTCTTTATCTACAAATGAGGCTCCGTTAAATGCAGAAATAAGCGATTCGGTGAATGTCCAGTTGGATGTCGAAAGTTGGCTCGCGAGCGATGACGCGAGAACGCCGTAGGAAATCCTTCGCGGTTTTCGCCTGACCGCATCTGCCATGGCTCCTGAGTAGCAGTTATCTAATGCAATGATCGCGTGTGAACCTTTGAAGTTCTGCTCGATCGCATCCGGTACCGTATCGAACTTCCAACCCTTGATACTCTCATTTACGTCGTAGGTTGCGAGATAAGGGACGCCGTCGTCGGTCTTATAACCGTGGCCCTCGAAATATACAAAGACCCAATCGCCCGGAGCAGGCTTTTTAAGGAACTCAGCAAATTTTTGTTCGACAACTGCAGTCTTCGCTGCCGAATCCTGCAAATAGACGATCTGCTCGGCCGGAACGCCGCGAGATTTGAGCGTGTCGCGAAGTAAAGTATCTTTTCGGTTATTCTTGGGGAACGACGAGAATGTTTCCTTATCTTTCCACTCGACGAGGCAGACAAAGAATGCCCAGCTGCGTTTCGCGTTCCATTCTTCGGCAGCTTTGGCCGACGACGATGCCGACAGGAAGATCAATGTAATAAAGATCGATGATGCGAAACGTGTGACGGAGATTCTTTTCATATTTTCAGGCGGCTGCTAGATATCGAACAACCGTCTGACGAAAGTTCTGGTTCCTGAGTTGGCTGGATCTTCAAGAAAGCCGCTGAGACCTGTGCGATTTGCCTGCATTGCGAGTCGCCGCTGTTCGTCGCGCAGCCTCTCGCGTTCCTGCTCAAGCTCGTTTCGCTCACGCTGCC
This sequence comes from Acidobacteriota bacterium, assembly GCA_016703965.1. NCBI lineage: Bacteria > Pseudomonadati > Acidobacteriota > Acidobacteriota bacterium. Next base: position 375,956 of record JADJBB010000002.1, on the reverse strand, counting down.
TGGCGATCTCCATTCCGCCTTTCTGAACAAATTCGATGATCGCCGGAAGTTCATCTGCATCGAACCAAATGCCGTGTTTTTTACAAATATCAACAATAACTCCCGACGCTTTTGCGAAATTGCTGCGATTCATCAGTTGCCCGCAATCCGGACAAGGCACATAGCTTACCTTTGTCTGCGGCTGGCTGATCGCCCGCCGTTCGTCGAGAAATCCAAGGACCGCCGATTGACGTTCGCGATCTGCACAAATAGTTTCGAACGTTACAGCGTCCAGCCACAACCCGTCGCATTTCGTACACCCACGAAGCTCCGTTTCCCCGATCTGCAGCGGTTCAAGATCGCGTCGGCAACGCGGACAATCGCCCGATGTCTCGTCTAAACCGACCTCGATCGGTGCCGCGATCGCTCCACAATGGCCGCAAAACTTAGTTCCAACGAACATCAACCCAAAACACGATGGACAGCCAACGGTCTTGAGCCGAGTTTTGCAAAACTCGCACTGCGGCCGATCGCTCTGGACGCCGGCACCGCAATTTGGACAATTTAGAGCTTCAACGGTCATTTATTCAGTTCTGCGAATCTGGCAAGTATCAGTTGTTTCATTTGTTCTACAGGAGCGGGCTTTCCTGTCCAGATCTCGAACTGCTTCGCCCCCTGAGCCACCAGCATCTCCAGCCCGCCGATGGCCGGAATTCCCGCTTTTTTCGCTTCGCGAATGATCGGTGTATCGTATGGTTTCGTCACTAGATCGTAGACGAATTTTACATCTTTCAGCTGGTCCGCCGTAAATAGGGTTTCTTGCTCGTATGAGCCTGACATGCCTAGCGGTGTGCTATCAACCAATATTTCGATGTTCGCACTCGGCTTGAAATTTGAAATTAAGTTTATCGGTATCTCAAATTCATCTGCGAATGCCAGCGCCTTTTCGACATCTCGGACAAAAAGCTCAACCTCAGCCCCTTCTTCCTTAAGCGAATAAACGCAGGCTCGAGCCGCCCCCCCGGCGCCGAAAACAGCGACTCTTGCCCCAAGCAGATCACCATATTTTGCCTTCAAAGGGGTTATAAATCCGTGAGCATCAGTATTGTAACCAGTCAATTTTCCATCGTCACCAACCTTTACGGTATTGACCGCCCCGATTCTTGCCGCGATCGGATCAATGGTGTCAAGGTGCTGCATGATCGCTTGTTTGTGCGGCATCGTGACAGAAAAACCGCCGAAATTCAGCTCGACCTCACGTGTTTCCGGACGAACCATTCGACGCATGAACTCGTGGATATCTTTCACGAGGAACGGAATGAATACTCCATTAAACCCGACCGAAGCAAATGCCGGGTTGTGCATGAACGTCGACAGAGACTGTGAAACCGGATCGCCGAGAATACCATGCACTTTTGTGTCTCGATCGAGCTGTTTTACACGATAGAGTCCTATCAATTCCTCAGCATTCACTTGCCCGGGAGCAGTTTCACCGCCGGCGTCTAGCGAGGCGTAGGTTAAAAAAGCTCCGTGTGCGAGACCGAGAATGCGTGTCCATTTTCCCGCATCGCCCATCGCGATCGGAATCATCTTCTTGCCTTTAAGGCGGGACCGTTCGATCAGTTTCCAGATGCCGATGGTGTCTGTTATATCGCCTGCTGTTACCGCGATCTTAATGATGTCGAAATCAGACGCAGCGAGACGTTCGAAAATATCATTAAGATCTGCAGGCTCACCTGCAAAATCATGGTGCGACGCGATCCGGATGGAGCCGCCCCTGATCTCGTTCAAGATATCTTCCTCGAGATCTATGGCCCAAAACCTCGCTGCTTCCGCGTTCCAAAACGAAATCCGTTGGTCTAGCTTTGCTGCCCCGTTTCCGCCTTGTTCCGGCGCACGAAGGGTTGCGAGGATCGGCTTATCAAGTTTCAGATCTGAAATTTGAGATTCAAAAATGTCGAGCTGTTCGCCATCAAGGCAGTCTAAACGCACTTCTACAACATCCGCAAATTTCTCCGCCGATCTGATTCTCTCGATCATTTCATCCGCGGTTTTGGCACAAACCGAAACGCAGATCTTGCCGTCGATCATGTAGTCGTACTCTTTTGATTCATGACAAAACTCGCCGCTAAGACCAAACAGAAGATCACACAGATCGACGCGGCTATGACGATAACGGTATTGCCGCTCTGCTTGACCGCGATCGCCGTGGCAGCCCAGGCAACAGCCATTGGATAGAGATAATTTCTAAGCTGAAATCTCATGAACGCAGCCATCGCCGCCGCAACCACGAGAGCCGCCGCTCCGAGTAAGCTCCCGACGACGGGCGAAAGCTCAACGCCGAAATACTTCAACATGATGGCAAAATTAACTAGTGTCGCCGCCGTCACCCAGCCTGCATAAATGCCGAAAGCACCTTTTGTAAATATCGGCCCGCTTTGATCGGTCGATCGCGCAAATTGGATCAGGATCACTATCAATGTCACCAGTAACGCAAAGATAAGCCCGAAACAAAAAGCGATCTGTTCGCGATGCCAAAAATATATCCACGAACAATTCAGCACGCAGCTGATCACATACAGCGATCTGACGCTGCGAAACCGGACGAGATTTCGCGGCAACATCTGATAAACACTGAACGCGATCAGCGCGATGTAGATCAGCGACCAGATCGAAAAAGCATAGCCCGCCGGCGTCAGAACCGTGGGGTATTTGTCCGAAATAACTTCGGGGGTAATACCATTCACGTAGCCAGTCGCGGCAAGGCCGTTAAAAACGAGCGTACCAAGGGTCGCGACCAAAAGTAGGATCGACCGCATTCGATCCTGAGAATTTGCCGGAATTTCCATTCTCAAATTATCTCACTAATGGGATAAAACATCGGCGTTCAGCGTTGTCGAATTCACGTTTTCGTATGAAAATAACGGAAAACGTAAAGTTTTGTAAATGGCGATAGTGGCAAATAATAATAATACCAACCAAATAACCTGCATAAGCGTCATAAGAGCGTCTATGGCACTGGGATTGCCTTAAAAATAGACGGACGCACTTTCCCTCTTTCCCCGAAGGCGTAATTTTACGAAAGAGGAAAAAGAAAAAGCCATGAGAGTTATACAGAAGATCCTATTCACATTTGCTTTGGTCGCTGGCCTTTCGTTTGCGGCTTTCGCCCAAAAGGACGACAAAAAGCCAACTCCGCCAAAGCCGCAGCCGCCGGTCGTCAATCCGCAACCCAAAAACCCGCCGCCGAAGGAAAGTGAAAAGCCCAAGAAACCCGGCGGATCGATGGCGATCTGGAAAAACGAAGCTGGCGAAACTGCCTGACCCCAGTTTAACAATGAGACAACTGCCTGATCGAATACTCGATCAGGCAGCTTTTTTTGTTTCTACGAGCTTTCGAATAACCGATCTTCGAAATATCTGATAATCTTCTGAATATACCTATTCAGGAGATCAAAATATGTCAAGTTCGGCCGTCTCGTCTCGCCGCAGCGTGGTTTTAGCTGCATTACTACTATTGCTCTCAGTTCCTGCATTTTTGTTCGCACAATCCGTTGACGCTTCGCTCTATCAGAGTATGAAATGGCGAATGATCGGGCCGTTTCGAGCCGGCCGAACCGTCGGTGCCGTCGGCATTCCGTCTCAGCCAAATGTCTTTTTTATCGGCGTAAATAACGGCGGCGTATGGAAAACGACCGACGCCGGACGCACGTGGAAACCGATATTCGATGACCAGCCGACCGGTTCGATCGGAGACATCGCGATCGCTCCGTCAAATCCAAATGTGATCTACGTCGGCAGCGGCGAGGGCCTGCAGCGCCCCGACCTTTCGACCGGCGACGGCATGTACCGATCAAGCGACGGCGGCAAAACGTGGACGCATCTCGGGCTTCGCGAAGGCCAGCAGATCGCCGGCATTACGGTTGATCCAAAGGACGAGAACCGCCTCTTCGTCGCTGTCCTCGGCCATCCTTACGGGCCGAATGAAGAACGCGGCGTTTACCGCTCGACCGACGGCGGCAAGACATTTCAGCGTGTTCTCTACAAAGACGAAAATACGGGAGCATTTCAGGTCGAGATCGATCCAAAGAACTCAAACATCATCTATGCAGACATGTGGGCCGGACGCCAGGGACCGTGGGAAAACGGAGCCTGGCAGGGCAAGGAAAGCGGCCTGTTCAAGTCAACCGACGGTGGAAATACGTGGAATAAACTCACGAAAGGCCTGCCCACGATCGAGCAAGGCCTCGGCCGTATCGGCTTTACGATCTCGCGTTCGAATCCGACGGTTCTTTACGCCACGGTCGATGCTCAGGCGAAGTTTGCCGGAGTTTATCGCTCAAATGATTCCGGCGATAGCTGGACGTTGTTGAATGGCGACCCACGTTTGTGGGGCCGCGGGAGCGATTTTGCCGAGATCCGTGTCCATCCGAAAGACCCTGAAACTGTATTCGTCGCGAATGTTGCGTCCTTCAAATCAACGGACGGCGGTAAGACATTCGAGGGGCTGAAAGGAGCTCCTGGAGGCGACGATTATCACCGCATCTGGATCAATCCCGAGCAACCTGAGATCATGCTCTTCGCGGTCGATCAGGGGGCAACGGTCACTGTCAACGGCGGCGAAACCTGGTCGAGTTGGTACAATCAGCCGACCGCTCAGTTCTACCATGTGAATACAGACAATTCGTTTCCCTACCGCGTTTGCGGGGGACAGCAGGAAAGCGGCTCGGCGTGCGTGAAGTCTCGAGGCCACACAGGCGCGATCGGAGCATGGGACTGGGAAACCGTCGGCGTCGAGGAATATGGCTACGTCGCGCCCGACCCACTCGACCCCGACATCGTTTATGGAGGCAAACTTACACGGTTCGACCGCCGTACGCGGCACGTTCAAAACATCGCTCCCGAGGCTGTACGGACCGGGAAATACCGCTTCCTGCGAACGGCGCCGGTCATTTTTTCAGAGGTTGACAAGAAAAGTCTTTTCTACGCTGGGAACGTGATCTTCAAGACCACGACCGGTGGGCAGAGTTGGGAAGTGATCAGCCCTGATCTTTCGCGTGAGAAGTGGGATGTGCCTGAAAACGTCGGCATTTATAAAACAAAAGAGATGGAAACGATGCCGCGGCGAGGCGTTGTTTACACGGTCGCTCCATCATACAAGGACCTCGCCACGATCTGGGCCGGGACCGATGACGGCTTGATCCACGTCACCCGCGATGGCGGCAAGAATTGGGCAAATGTCACTCCGCCCGAACTTAAATCATGGGCAAAGGTCTCGCTCATCGACGCCGGGCGATTTGACGCCAATACAGCGTACGCGGCGATCAATACGTTCCGTCTCGACGACCTACGGCCTCACATTTTCCGCACGCATGATGGCGGTAAAACCTGGAAAGAGATCGCCAAAGGCCTGCCGAATGGCGGCATTGTTAACGTGGTTCGCGAAGACCCGATCCGCAAAGGATTACTCTACTGCGGTACCGAACAGGCAGTCTATTTCTCGACCGACGAAGGCGACAACTGGCAGCCGCTGCGTCTCAACATGCCCGCAACCTCGATCCGGGATCTGGTTGTAAAGGACGATGATATCGTCGTCGGAACGCACGGACGTTCATTCTGGATCCTCGATGATGTAACACCGCTCCGTCAACTAAATGCCGGCACAAAAGGCGAGAACGCGGTACTTTTTGCTCCACAGAGGGCAACCCGCGTGAAACGCAGCCTGCACACCGACACGCCGTTCCCTCCCGAGGAACCGGCCGGCCAGAATCCGCCGGACGGAGCGATCATCAATTACTATTTGAAGTCACCAGCCAAATCCCCGGTGGTTTTGGAGATAACCGATGCCGCGGGCAAACTCGTCCGCCGCTTTGCCAGCGATGACAAACCGCTTGCCGTTGACCTGAAAAGAATCAATCCGCCGCCGTATTGGATCCGCCCGTTCGAACCGCTCAAGAACGAAGCGGGAATGCAGAGGTTCACGTGGGACCTGCTATATCCAAATCCGCCTGCCGACAGCTACGACCTGCCGATCTCGGCGATATACAAGGACACTCCATGGACGCCGCAGGGCCCAGCAGTTCTCCCCGGCGTTTACACGGTCAAGCTAACTGTCGACGGCAAAAGCTTTACCCAGAAGTTGAATGTCCGCATGGACCCGCGTGTGACAACCTCAACTGCGGGGCTTAGGCAGCAGTTCGATCTCTCGATCCAGGCTTATGAGGGAATTATCCGCGCGAGGAACCTTACGGCTGAAGTAACAAAGCGGATCGCCGATCTCGAAAGAACGCAGCCGACGAGCTCTGAACTTGCGAAGTTGAGGGCCATGATCGGAGGCGGCCAACAGCGAGTCGGCGGTGCCGGAGAGCCCGTGCCGGTGGATGACTTTCCACTTGGCAGGCTTGCGGGTGCCTTCACTCAACTCCTCGACCTGTTGCAGGACGCCGACGTAGCACCGAGCACGCAGGCAGTGGCCGCGGCAAAAGACCTTCAGGCCGCATTGGCAAAGGCCGAAGCTGCCCGAACGGCAGCCTCGGCCGGTGGACGCTAATAACTCGTCCTTCTTCTATCCAAGCAAGTCTATCGCGGGCTTAGTTTCCGCGATAGACTTTTTTTCATTTTACCGGCGGCAATGCCGGCTGCGGAAACGGGATCTTTCCGGCGTTTTTAGGCGGCAATGCCATGAGCATGCCTTCCTTTACCTCGCGGCTGGTCCACGGACGTCCGAAGAGCGTTCCTTCGCGGATAGCATCGGCATCGAACCTGCCGTCGAATGCGTTCGGGTTCGGAAAGTAAGTTTCGACGAAATACCGTCCCGGTCCAAGATTTAGAGATCCTGTGGTTGCCGGATCTTGTTCCGGATGGCGCTGGATATGTCCATTCGGCAGGACCGTGAAACGCAGATCGCGAACAACCTCACCCGCGATCCTTATTTTCAAGCTCCATTTGCCCGGATGGTCGACGAGCCACATCCAGTTGGCATTACCCGCAGTTTCCGATTTCGGCCCCCAGATCAGCCTCGGCCGAAAGACAACGAGATATACGTTATTCTTGTTTATTACTCGGTCATTCGCGGCTTTGACAAAGAACGCCTCCTCCTGGTCGAACGTCGTGATCGATTCGTGGTTTTGTCCCGCGTCAAATTCATCCGATGGCGGCACTATTTTGCCGTCGACCTCGATGCGATATGTTATATCCTTCAAGATCGAGTCGTGCGGGAGATTCATCCACGTGTATATCCAAACAGACGGGCTTTGACTGCTGAGCTGCTGACGCTCGACAAGGTAGCTAAATCCGAGAAGATCACCGTAATCTGTACCATACTTCCAGACATTTTTACTGTTTTCGTAGTCAACCAAGCGAAGAACGTTGAATTTTCGAACTGCCAGCGGCGTGGTCGTCGCGGCGAGATCGTTCACGTATTTGAAGGTCGCTGTGAACTGGCCGACCGCGGTCATAAGATCTTTTGTGTCGTCGCCGCGAAAGTCCCAGTCTTCAAACCAGGTTTCTCCGCGATTGCCTCTTAGCGGAGCTCGAAATGTTCGGACCGATTTCCCGGCTTGCGCGAGCTCGATAGTCACGGCATCGCCGGAATTGGTGCGTCCCAGTATCCGACCGCTAATGATCGGCGTCCAACCTACATATTGATTCACTCCACTGACCATGTTCCGCTGACTCATGGCCTTGAACTCCAGCGGTGCATCGGCCATTGTTGGTGCCTGAGCAGCCGCAGCCTTGTAAGGATCTGCGTCCTGTCCGGCGGCCAGCCCAATGAAGGCGATCACCGATAAAACCGAAATTGAGAGCAATCCGCGGGAGAACGTTAGGAGCAGTGAACGATGTTCAGATTCTTCCTTCATAATAACTCCTTGGCTGTGCCGATCAGAGGGATCTATGCGATTCAGTCCATATATTCAAACGCAAAAGCCGTGCCTGCCATTAGCTCTATTGAACGCGATAATTAAGAAGATCGGACAGGAATCTGCGTGGGATTTCTCACACAAACTGCGTATTAGTTCCCAACTCAGAGCGCAAAAAACCTCCAGCCATAACCGGAGGCCCTTCACAAAATAAGGCACCGATCGACCTGATCGATCATTTTCACATACTTCGAACGCGGCTTGGAACATTGCCAAGCTGTATCACTTTCTTCACGGGATGAGCTTTGCCGATGGTCAAATTGGTATCGAAGAAATTCCACGTCGTTAGGCCGTCTTCGCTTTCCGGTTCGAGAAGATAGAAAACGAGACGGCCGAGCGGCTGCGCGGTTCTGACCAGAACAGTCCCAGAGGGAAATGCCGTCTTTGCTGAGCTGTATTTTCCGGTTACCTTTGCTTCAAGATGGCCCTGGAATGGTCGTGCGGCTTTGGTCATCGTTTCGACGGTAAAGGTCTCGGCATCGAGGCTTGTTCCGCTCGTCAGTTCCTCGACCTTGATGCCGTGCTGCAGCAATTTGTCGACGATCGCTTTGTCGTAAGCAAAAACGTAGGCTTTTGGCACTTTGACGCTGCGGGTTGCGGCGAACATTCCGATGTCATCGATCAACATCGGTGTGATCTTGTCCTCGAGCATCGCGGTCATGTCTTTGCCATTACGCGGGTTTTTGATCTTTTCGACATCGCCGACGAGGATCTCGACCTGCTTCGGCAGAGCTTTCGGCTGAAAGGCAACGCCCATTTCGCCAGGGTCGCTGCTCTTCAGCTTTTTGACGGTGTCTTCGTCGATCGTTCTAACCATCTGCTTCATCGCGGCACCGTTGGCGACGCTGAAGTTCAGGATCTCTTCCACAAAGCTCTCGGTCACCTCAACGCGCCGTTTGAACGGCAGATAGCTGTACGCTTCTGAAAGAATGGTAAATCTGTTGCGAAGACCCGCGTAATTCTGTCCGATGCGAGGCTGATGTGTAAACGCTTCCCACACAGCCTTTTCGCCTTCCTTCGGCTTGTTCGAAAAGCCCTTGAAGTTGCCGTAATAATAGCTGCGGAATTTATGGTCTTTCAGCAATGCGGCGGCGATCGTTGGCATCATTTTGTCTCGTTGATAATCGAGAATTCGCTGATCGGTGTTCGGATTGAGCGGCTGCGAATACGTCAAATGATACGCGTGATACGAACCGTTCGTCGTGTGCAGATCAACGCTCAAGACCGGATCCCAGGCCGTGTAAAGGGCAACGAGAGCCTTTGCCTCAGGTGATTCGAGCTTTATGTAATCGCGGTTGAGATCAAGATTCTGCGAATTCTCACGAACACCGACTCCGGCGACCGGGCCGTATTGAGCCGTGCGGTTGTTGAGGCTGAATTTTTCGTTACCGTCGGCATTGTAGATCGGAGCGAGCAGGATCGTCAGCTTCGAGAGCATCGGTTTCAGGTCGCCGAAAAGCAGGCGACGAGCGACAGCCTGAACCGCCTCTTTCCCCTCGACCTCGCCGGCGTGGATGTTCGCGAAAATAAAGATTATCGGCTTCCCTGCCGCCTTTGCCTGTGCGACCGTCGCAACCGGCGGATCCGAAAGCACCATCAGCGGCAGCTTTCGCCCCTCGAACGACGTGCCAAAATCGGAAACGCTCACCAGCCTACTGCGTTTTTGCAGCTCCCCAATGAACGCCTGCACATCGACATAAGTACTGGTTTCTTCGTAATTCGTTGCCTCAGCCTTCGACTTGAGATCGGCAGGAACCTGAGAAAAGACAACCGCAGGCACGATGGCAAGCATGAAAAGAACAAATAGTCGTCGCATTATCACGTGAGTTTTCTCCTGATTGTCAGAAACTTTTCGATAAGTTTAGCAGACAAGGTGGGCTTTCAGCTCCAGCGGAGCGGACATTTCTAGAAAGCGACAGCTTTCATGTTGTGGAAAAGAATAGAACACGGATAAAACGGATTTTCCGGATTCACACAGATCAAAAATTCATATCCGTGTAAATCTGTCCTGATCTGTTAAATCTGTGTTCTATTTCCGACTGGCACTAAACCCGAGATCGATTTCGATCTATTTCACCCGCTTCCTAGTAATCACAACAACCTCTTTCCCCCCAAACGCGGTTTCGGCGACGGTCACGCCAACGAATTTCTGGGTCGGGTCGGTGATCGTGTTTAACTCTTTTTCCATCGTCGACGTTTTGTTGGTCGCAAAAAGTATGTATTCGTACTTCGGATTTTCGGTGACCGACAGATCCTTTTCGAGGATCGTTACCACCTCTTTTCCGCCAAAGGTCGTTTCGAATACGGCTTGCCCTTTGTACTCATAGCCCATGTTCCCATATTCCTGCAGTTCCTTCTGCATCGTCGAGGTCTTGTTGGTGGCGAGCAGCTTGTATTTGAACTTAGGTTTCGCGTCGCCGGTTGACGAAAGTATCGCCACCGTCTCCTTCCCGCCGAACATCGTTTCGCCGCCGTTAAATCCCTCGAATCGAAAGCCGATCTCCGCCGCCTGATTCAACTCTTTTTCCATGGTCGACGTTTTATTTGTCGCCAGCAACTTAAACTTGGACTGAGCCGAAGCAGCGGTCTGTATCGCACATATCAGGCCGAGGCAAAAACATATCGTTAGTATTTTTTTCATACTCATAATTCCTTTCCCTTTCATATTCTATTAAACATTGCAGCCATGCATTGCCTGCTATTCTAACGGAAGTTCGAGCAAAACGGGGAAAGCGGCGAAGCTGATTAGCAACGGAAGAGTGAACCGAAAGGCTGTTTGCTGTCACAGATAAGACTACTCGCGACAAAGATGAGTTGCACGAAAGGCCATTTCGCCCCAGACAAAAAAAACGGACATCGCGAAATGTCCGTCCTTATCCAGAAAATGGTGCCGTCTACAAGATTTGAACTTGTGACCTATCGCGTGTGAAGCGAGTGCTCTACCACTGAGCTAAGACGGCTTTTGATATTTATTTAGATGCTCGGGTCGTCAGCTTTTGCGGGTCGATTTTCGTCGGTTCCCTTGATGCTGCTGAGATTCGAGTCGACGTAGAAATGTCGGGTTCCGGTTGCCGAAATACCCTCAGCGACCTGCGGATCGGCATTGATCGAGTACGAAGAAGGTACACTGGAGGATGACGGAACGACGGTCATTCTGAACACATAACCGTTTACAACTGGATTTTCTCCTTTGAACTTCTCATCCAGACTGACCTTTGCGATCAATTCGTCAAATGTTGCGAAGTTGCCTTTGTTTCGCGATGCGTATTGGGCTTGAAACTTTCTGAGATTTTCGACACTCTGCGCCGCTGTGGTCTCATTTCCCGAGCGAATGACAGCCTGCCAGGCGATGCTGCCGACACCGATGAGCAGGCCGATGATCGCGATAACGATCATAAGCTCAATAAGGTTAAAACCGCGTTGATCTTTAAGACGGACTCTTAGATTTTTCATAGAATTCTTTATTTCCTCACCGCTTTCAACACGAAAACGTTTGCCTTTTGTTTCAAAAGTTTAATTTGTTTTGGTGTGAATTTCAATGACTGGAGAGCAAGCGTCCCGCTTGCCTGTCTTGAATTCGGACGATCAAATGGTCAAAAACTCCGCCTGTGGCAAGCCGGACGCTTGCTCTCCAGTCATTTTGCAACTTTTTGGTGCGGTGGTTGTTTCTAATCGGGTAGAATAGTTTATACAGCCAAGACGCTGACGCATTAAATGAGAGATTGGATCGTAACAGAAATAACACAAGCGGGTGAGGGCGTTGCTCTCGATTTCGATCCGGCGGCTAAGGTCGCCAGGCTCCAGGCGACGATCGAGAATGTCATTCGCGGTAAATCCGAGACCGTGAAATTCGCTTTGATCGCTCTGCTCGGCAAGGGCCATCTGCTGATCGAGGACGTTCCGGGGATCGGGAAAACAACGCTCGCTAATTCGCTCGCCCGGGCTCTCGAACTTTCATTTCAACGAATTCAGTTCACGTCGGACCTGCTTCCGTCGGATGTCATCGGGCTTTCGATGTTCAATCAACGGAGCGGCGAATTTGACTGGAAGCCCGGGCCGATTTTTTCAAACATCGTCCTCGCGGACGAGATAAACCGCGCGACGCCTAAAACCCAATCCGCTTTGCTCGAAGCGATGGCGGAGGAACAGGTCACGGTCGAGGGATTCACGCGGCGTCTTCCGGCTCCGTTCATCGTAATTGCAACGCAAAACCCGTCCGAACATCACGGCACCTATCCGCTGCCTGAATCGCAGCTCGACCGCTTTATGCTGCGGCTGCACATCGGTTATCCGAGCATTGCGGACGAGCGGCAGCTGCTTCGCGACCGCGAGGGCCGCGATCCGCTGAACGTCATCGAATCGGTAATGTCACGTGACGAGCTTCTGAAACTTCAGGAACTAGTCGGCCGCGTCCGGTTTGACGATGCTCTGATCGATTATTTATTGCAGATCGTCGATCACACGCGAAAGGCGGAATCGCTGGAACTCGGCGTCAGCCCGCGCGGCACGCTCGCCCTTTTCCGCTCAGCTCAGGCCCTCGCCGTTATCGAGGGTCGCGATTACTGTATCGCCGATGACATCAAACGGCTTGTAGTTCCCTGCTTCGCTCACCGCGTAATAGTAAATTCGCGTATAAACACCGTCCGCAGCCGAACCCGTGAAGCGGAGGCGATCCTGCAGGAAATATTGCAAAAGGTAAGCGTGCCGATCTGACTGGAGCGCAAGCGTCCCGCTTGCCAGTCGCCGAGCTTCGATGGCGGCGTCTTAACCGGTTAGTTTAACGATTTCTAATTCAGCACGTGCAAGCAGGGGTGCTTGCACTCCAGTCAATGAATCTCAAACTAGCCAGCCAACTCTTCAGCTTACGTGATCTGCGAAATGCAATTCTGGGCATTATTGTGGTTTTCGGCGGCCTTGGATTGTCGGGTCTGACGCTCTATGCACATCAGCTAGGTGATGTGCGGCTTGCCGCGATCGCCGCTTCAGCGTCGCTGGTTTTCGTTTTGCTGATCCTTGTTTTTATCGTGCCGCCGCTTGCTCGAAACGCGGGGCGCGAAGCCTCGCAGATGAATCTGCCGTTCGAGTTTACGACAGGCGGAGCCGTTGTTTTGGTTCTGATCCTGATCGTCGGATTCTCGGCTTGGAACACGGGAAATAATCTGCTCTTCTTGGTGCTCGCGTTTTTGCTTGCCGCGATGGTGGTGGGATTTTTTGCGGGCAGCCTTTGTTTGAAAAGACTGGACGTGACGATGCGTTTTCCCGAGACGATCTTCGCGGGTGAGCCGACCCCGATCCTCGTGAGCATGAATAACCGCAAGCGCCTGCTGCCGGCGTTCTCGGTCGTCGTCGAGGTTCGCGGCCGCGAACGCGAGCGCTCGGTTGCCGCCGACCACATCGATGCGATCTTTCCGAAATGGATCGCTAAACGGCTCAGTCAGGCACCGGTCGTCCGCCGAACGCTGAATCATTTCGTTTATGTGGCGGCCCGCGAATCTGTCGAGGCAAAAACCGAGCATATTTTTCCGAACCGCGGCCGGCTTTCGATCAAAGATTTCGAACTTTCGACCAAGTTCCCATTTGGCTTTTTCCGCCATCGTCGTCGGTTACCGGCACGCGAGGCCGAGCTGATCGTCTTTCCAAGGATCACGGACGTTTCGCCCGAGATCGATAATGTTCCCCTCGATCTTGGACGCCGTGTTTCAAATAAACGCGGCAGCGGCCAGGACCTGCTCTCGCTTCGAGGCTACCAACCGCACGACGATCTTCGCCGCATCGACTGGAAGGCCACGGCCCGAACACGCCAGCTGACTGTTCGCGAATTCGCCGCCGAAGACGAAAAGCGGGTAACTCTGATCTTCGATCCCGAAATCCCGGATGACAGCGACCAAGCACCTATTCGCGACAAAATTGCGGCAGAGCAAGCCGGCAAGCCCGTGGTTCTTTCGGGTCGATTCGAAGCTGGCGCCAGCCTCGTCGCGTCGCTTCTCGCGAGGTTCATAAATGAGAATGCCGACACGCGGCTCATCATCGGTGATGACACCGGCGAACTTGGCAGCGGCCGTGCTCACCTGCACGAATCGCTAAAACGCCTCTCACTCACGGTGCCGCTCCTTATCAAAGCAGAAACTTCCGCAGAACCTAGGCCCGATCTCGAACGTATGCTCAGTGGATCCGACGACAGCCACTTTGTCCTCGTCACGGCTAATGGGACGCGTGGAATATCGGCGGAACTGCTTCAAAGATTGAAAATAATTGGCTTTTAAGCGAAAATTCTTGTCACAAGTAAGCGTTTTGCGGTGTATCTAGGTCGTGAAGAGCATTTTATGATGCTGAAAATGAACGAGAGTACGAACATTCTTGTGGACATAATGTCCGAAACAACAGCGACGGCCGCAGCTAGAGACATGATCGAGTTTGAGGAGGCATTTGCGCTCCATCACCGAACTGTCTTCCGGGCAGCACGATCCGTCGTGCAGGACGCGGCTCTCGCCGAGGACATCACCCAGGAAACTTTCCTCCGCCTCTACAAGCATCAGGATTCCATCACAGACAGTGAAATGCTCCGCCCGTGGCTCATAAGGGTCGCGATAAATCTTGCCAAGAACACTGTTCGAGGCAATGTTAGGGCGAACACGCGGGACGAAAATTACGTCAAAGAAACAGTGGAGACAGCGGTTCAGTCGATAGAGATCGACTATGAGGAATATTCCGGTGTCAACGAGATCTACAGGGCTCTGAACAAGATAAAAGAGCCGCTCAGGAGCTGCCTGATACTGAAGCAGCAAGGCCTCTCTTATAAAGAGATAGCCGCCAGCCTTGAGCTGAACGAAACGAGCATCGGCACTTTTGTCGCTCGGGCTAGGCAAGAATTTACTCGGTTTTACGGGAAGATCGGGAAGGATACGATATGAAGGAAGTTTGTTTAGACATAGGGATCATTCAGGCGTTTCTCGACAGTGAACTGTCGCACGACGAAACGGCTCGCGTCTCTGCACACATCGCGACCTGCGATAGTTGTGCCTTGATGCTCGCCGAAGCTGAAGAAGAATCCGCCTTTGTATTTCCCGTACTGGCCCGCGAAATGGACACGCTCGTCCCGACACAGCGTCTCTGGAACAAGATCAACGACTCGATCAAGGTCGAGAAGCAAAACCAGCCTTTTTGGGAAAAGGCATGGGCGTTCTTACGCATTTCGCTGGCGAATCCCTCGATGGTGGCAGCGGCGAGTTTGCTGTTGGTTTTTGGCGTGGTTGGAATTTTGTGGATCAATAAGGCTCGCACGGATGTTACGGTGGCCACAGTCACAAACCGTCCCGTGATGAAACAGACAGACGCGGCTCCGGTGGTTGATAAGACTTCCGCTCCGGAATCGACTCCGACGGCAGTTGCGGCGCCGGAATCGGACAGCACGGCATTCAAACCTGAGCGTGCGATCTATCGCCCTGAGGTTAGGCGTCCCGCAGTTGCCGAGGCCGACCGAAATCCGGTCTCGTTGAACGGCTACATGCCGGGCGAAGAGAGCTACGTGAAGACCATTTCGACGCTCGGAAAAACGGTCGATGAGACAAAGGACGGTGTTCTTCGCCCTTCCGAAAGGATTGCATACGAACGCGATATGGCGGTGGTAAATGACACCATTGCAAAGATGAGAACTGAGGTAATGCGAAATCCTAAGAACGAGACCGCCAAGCAGATCCTGTATTCGTCATACCAGAACAAGATCGACCTTCTGAATTCGGTCGCGCAGAAAGAGGAGTTGGTTGCGAGCCTTAAATAGGGCGACACGAAACCGGATCTGATGAACAAGCTCATTGAAAACCCCATCCTCGGTGCGGCAGCGGCGATATTACTCACGCTGAGTCCTATCGTCGCCGCTACCCAAACGGTTCGAATCGAACCGCCTGCAAAACCCGATGTTAAGATCAGCCCGCCTTCGCCGGAAGCCCGGCTTTCAGTGCCGCCGCGTTATCCCGTGCCTGCTCACGGGCCGCAGGATAGCTACGAAAGGTCAATTGCCGTTGACAGTGGAGTGAACCTGCTTCTTGGTTGCATTCTCGAGGGAACTGTCAGGGTTAATGGCTGGAATCGCAGCGAGGTCCGGGTTTTTGTCGGCGAGGGCAATAAATTCAATTTTCGGACGCTCCAGAAAAGTTCTAAGACGGGCCAACCGGTTTGGATCAAACTCGTCGGTGAAGACTCAAAAAGCAAGTTCGGCCCATCCAGCGAGTGCATTTCCGGTAGTGAGATAGAGATCGACGCTCCCGTGAATTCGACGATCACGATCAAGGGACGCGAGATCACGACCACTATTGACACCGTAAAGAAAGTGGACGTGAGCAGTATTGGCGGGAACATTTCATTGCGAAACATTTCAAGCGGCGTCTCGGCTAGCGCGGGACAAGGTGACATAACCGTTGAAAGCTCGCAAGGAGCGATGAATCTCAGCACGACAACGGGCAATATTCTCGTATTCGAAGCGGGGCCAAGCGAGATCGGCGATGCGTTCAAGGCAAACACGAACAGCGGGGCAATTGCCCTCCAGTCGCTTGAATATCGACAGATGACCGTCGATTCAGTGACAGGCTCGGTGGCTTACACCGGCGAGATACTCAGCGGAGGTTCCTACAACCTGCGTACTTCAAAGGGCTCGATCAGATTGACGATACCGGCGAGATCTTCGTTTCAGATGTGGGCTACCTACGGATTTGGTAATTTCTCGACTGAGATACCCGTAGATATTGCCACGGAAAACATCAGCCCGGGCCCGATCAAGAGCATCCGCGGCAAAGCCGGTTCCGGTGACGCGACACTCAAACTAACCACAAATAACGGCAGTATCGGGATCAAGAAAATGTAACCTACTGATGCTCGATCCGCCGTTTGGTTCTTGACTCAAATTGCTCCGCCATTGACGGCATATCGTCATTCCCTTCGTCTCTGGACATCCTTTCCACACGCCACATCGGGAAAAAGTTGTCGCTCATGTTCAGATAAACCTCATCCGCCACGATCGATTTGCACCAATCGTCAAAATAGCTCAGATCGATCGACCTGATCGTGATCCCAGCCGGGCTGAGCTCATTCAAAACGCCCAGTAGCTTTTCGCGTGGGCTGTGCAGAACAACAATTACGACATCACCGGCTTCGATCTTCATGAGAAAGATTGTCGCTGATTTCCGCTTTTCGTGCCACTGATATGGCACCTTCCTTGGCGGACTCTGCGGCTTTGCGACTTTGCGGGAAAAGTCGATTTCTACAACAGTGTTTCCCGCAAAGACGCAAAGGGTGCAAAGAAAACAAAGCGACAAGGAAAAACCTAAGACACGTATCGATTTCTTTCGCTTTGCTCGCAGATAAACTAAAATCATATTTCATATCTGAAATTCGCCCGATGCATATCTCAAAGATCGAGCTTGAGAACATCAAATCTCACGTCTCCACGACAATCCAATTCGAACGCGGAACCACGGCCATCACCGGCGAGAACGGTGCCGGGAAAACCACGATAATCGAGGCGATCGCATGGGTTCTTTTTGATCTTCTTGAATATAAAAAAGAAGATTTCGTCCGGCGTGGAGCAAAAAAAGGCTCGGTTACCGTTACCTTCGAAAGCGGAATCGACGAACGCGAATACATCGTCTATCGCGATTCCGGATCGGGTTATCACGTCATTGACCCGCGACTCCAAATGCGGATCGCGGACAAGAAGGAAGAGGTTTTTCGCTTTCTCTGGCAGCATCTCGGGCTTGAGCCGGGAACTGATCTCAAATCACTTTTCCGCCAGGCCATCGGAGTTCCACAGGGCACGTTCACCGCTATCTTCCTCGAAGGTTCGACCGAGCGAAAGGTCGCATTCGACCGTTTGTTAAAGGTTGAGGAATATCGTCAGGCCGCCGAAAAACTTCGTGAAACGACCCGTTATCTCGATGTCTCGATCAGCGGCATCCGCGAAGACATCGCTCGCGCGGAAGGCGAGTTATCCCGTTCCGACACGGTCGAAGAAGAACACAAACGAACCGCCGAACAGACGGCAAATCTAACCGTCGAGATGGAACAACTGTCCGCCGACCTCGAAACGAGGCAGATCCGCGTCAAAGCTCTCGATGAAGAAGAACGGCGTCTTTCCGGCCTAAAAACAGCCCTCGACCGCAGTCGTGCGGAAAGGGACCGTGCGGAACTCGTTTTCAAACAGTCTCAGCTCGCACACGAACGTGCGGCCGTCGCGACGGACAAGATCGCAATCGCTCGCCCCGATCACGAACGCCATATAGCGACCCTCGGACGCCTGACCGACCTAGAACGCGAACGCAATAAACGCGATCAGCTACGTTCTGAGCTGAATAAAACTACCACTGCGATCGCCAGCGTTAACGCCGAAAAAACACGGCTCGATCGCGATCTAAAGAATATCCTTGACGCCCGCGAAGAGATAGTCCTGCTTCGCCCAAAGGCCATCGAGCAGGAAGCGATCGAAAAAGAGATCGTCGCTCTTCGCGAAGCGATCACAAATGCCAAGAACGCCGACGAGCGTATCGGCAGCATCAACTCCCAGCTAGGCCGAATGCGCGAGCGCTACAAACAAATTCAGCAGGACATCAAAGCCGCTGAGGCCGGCCTGATCGCCGCCGAAGCCCAACCTTCGCTCGAAAAACGCGAGACCGAGATCGTCGCCGGAATTGCAACGCTGAAAGCAAACCTCGAACGAGATGAAAAATTCCAAAGCGAGGTCCGCAACGGCCTCTGCCCGATCCTCTCGCAGCGATGCCTGAATCTGAAAGAAGGCGAGACGCTCGAAAGCTATCTGTCGGGCCAGTTCCTCGATCTCAAATCTCAAATTTCAAATTTTGAATCGGAGCGAACACAGATCCAGGCTCAACTGACCGCCGCCCGCGAAGGGCAAACGCTCGCAAGGGCGCTCGAAAGTTTCCGTACCCGCGAGCAAGAACTGCGCGACGAAGGTGCCGCCCTTAACGCAAAAAAAGCGGCTCTCGAACAGCAGCAAAATGTTGCCGACGGAGAGCGTCGCATCGCTGAAGCTGAAAAGCAGCTTAGATCGCTCGCCGATCCCGCCGCGCGAATTCGTATCCTCGAAAAGGAATCGCTCCGCGAGGCCGATATTCGCGAGGGGCTCGGCAATGTCGAGAGCAATCTCGAACGCCTCACCAGCGACCGGAAGCTGCTAGACGAACAGCTTGAGGAATTTAAGGAACTCGACGCACACTGGACGCGTTTAACCTCTGAACGCGACGCGACTGCCGAGGCTCATCGGGTATTCCTGGCGAATGAAACCGAGGCAAACGCGTTGGAGCAAAGAAAGTGTGACCTCGACAACGCTTCAGCAGAACTCGCATCCAAGTCTGCGTTGGTTGAAACGGCTGAGAACGATCTCGCTGCCGCCGGTTCGGACTACGATCCGGACCGTCACAAGATCGAGCGAACCGAATTGCTCAATGTCGAACGCCGTTCGGCTGAGGTCAAAGCGACATTCGAGGCGGCGAAAAAGCGTGAAACGCAGCTCGCGGCCGAACTCGCGAGATTTACTGAGCTGCGAAAGTCGCTCGCCGACGAATTCCGCGAAAAAGAACGCCTCGAAAAGGTCTCGGAAGCGACGGCATTTATTCGTGATACGCTCAAGGAAGCCGCTCCGCGTGTCGCCCGCAACTACGTTCATCACGTCTCGCTGGAAGCGAACCAAATGTTTCGCGAGATCACCGGCAACGGCGACCGCACGCTGAAATGGGCGGACGATTATTCGATAATCCTGGAGGAAGACGGCTTTGAAAGGCCGTTCGTGAGCCTTTCGGGCGGCGAACAGATGTCGGCAGCTTTGTCAGTGCGGCTCGCTTTGCTAAAGCAACTGAGCGACATCCGCATCGCGTTCTTCGACGAGCCAACCACCAACATGGACGCCGAACGCCGCGAAAACTTCGCCCAACAGATCAGCCGCATCACGCATTTCGATCAGCTATTCGTGATCTCGCATGATGATACGTTTGATAGTTATGTAGACAATGTGCTTTCGCTAAGTTGAAGGATGGAAATAGCCGAGAATATTGCTAGGTTTGCTAGGATCGCTGAGCGATATTGCGCGTGGGCGGAAGTCACGACGTCGGATCCTGAAGCTGATATGAAGATGGCCCGCACACTTCTAGCGGAACTTCATGTCGCCGCCATCGGACTTGATGATATTGGTTGTGGCGATGATACAGAGCAAGTAGTTAGCTCTGAGGATTGGCATGTCATTCTGGAGAGATTTCAAGCATTGCCGATTGACCTTTATTGGGATGTCTTCGATCCACTTAAAGAAGAACCACCAGTTCTAAATTCTCTTTCGGACGATCTTGCGGATATGTATCGCGATATCAAAGAAGGCATGGTTCTATATAAACGTGCCAAAATCGTTGAGGCCGTTTGGGAATGGCGATTTAATTTTCACATTCATTGGGGTGCTCATCTTACAGGAGCCCAACGAGCGATACACAGCTATTTGGCGGATAAATCATATTAATGAAACAAGTAACAATAGTCTGCGACGGCTCGAGCCTTGGCAATGGAAAAGGCAATCCGCGGGCGGCGGCAGTGGCTGTACTTGGCTTTAAGGGCTATTGGCGAGCGGTCGGCGAGTATCTCGGAGCAGCAACGAATCAGCAAGCCGAGGTTGCGGCGGCGGCGATCGGGCTGGAGAATCTAAAGGAGCCGTGCAGCGTAACGATCTGGTCGGATTCCCGCTACGTCGTCGAGACGATGGGCGGCACATGGAAAAGAAAAACTAATCACGATTGGTGGAAAAGACTCGATAACGCAGCCAAACCGCATCAAATAATCTGGAAATGGGTCAAAGGCCACAGCGGGCACAGCGTCCAGGAAGTCGCCGACTCAATGGCGAGGAAAATGGCGGAGCTTGGGTACGTGGATGAGGACCTATTGGAGGAATCAGTAGTAGAATTGGGGACAATTCAAATTTAACCGCAGAGACGCGGAGACGCAGAGAAGAATTTTTAACCACGGATGAGATCGGATAGACACGGATCAGAAAAGACGATAGATGGAGCATTTACCGCTCCTCCTCTATCTGTGTCCATCCGCGTTAATCCGTTGTTAAAACTCCTATCTCAGCGTCTCTGCGTCTCTGCGGTAATATTCCTACTGACAACGCTAACCATCACTGCCCAGATCCGCACGGGACAAGGCTGGGTCTGGCAAAATCCTTCGCCGCAAGGAAATCCGCTTTATTCTATACACTTCGCTCCGGACAAAGAGATCGGATATGCGGTCGGTTCGGATAATACGGTTTTGCGCACCGTCGACGGCGGTTTTCGATGGTTAAGGCAGGATATTCCATTTTCAGATGTGACGTTCTCGTCCGTGTTCGTGAAGGATAAGAATATCGCATTCGTTGTCGGTGCCCGCGGCACGATCTATACGACCGACAACGGCGGCAAAGACTGGCGACGAGTCGCCACCGAGGTCAAAGACCATTTTTCATCGATCAAATTCACCGGAGCAGACCAAAAAACCGGCTGGATAACCGGAACATACGGCTGCATCCTAAAAACCACCGACGGCGGCCTGACGTGGAAGCCGCAAGCCTCCGGAACATCGGAAAACCTCCTACATATCGACCTCCGCGACGAATCACATGCGATCGCCGTCGGCCTCGGCGGTGTCACGCTCGCAACTTCCGATGGCGGCGAGACATGGAAAGCGTCTGATCCTTGCGCAGGCTCGATCGTCTCTGACGCCGCATACATCGCCGAAAACAATATCGTTGCGTCGGGTTACGGCGGCTGTGTGGCGGTCAGCGAGGACAGCGGTGCGACGTGGACACGAGTTAATATTTTCAGCCGTGCCGACCTGCTTTCCATTTCGTTCGCAGACGATCAAAACGGCTCGATGACCGATGCGAACGGCATGGTCTGGGTCACCGGCGACGGTGGCAAAACGTGGCTGCCGTTCAATGTTCTAACCAATCCGAAGCTTGTTTCCGTATTCATGGGCGACAAATTCACTGGCTGGGCGGTTGGCGAGAACGGCCTTATCCTGCGCACCAACGACGGCGGATTTAGCTGGCGCCGTCTGAGCGAAGGCGGTCGAGAGAATGTAAATGACCTCGTCTTTCTCGACGACGAGATCGGCGTCGCGGTCGGTTCGCGGGGCAAGATCTGGCTTACAAACGACGCCGGCCGCGAATGGATACCGACATTCTCAGGAACGCTCTCAAATCTGAATTCCGCGTTCTTCTTCGACGGCCAACGCGGCTGGGTCGTCGGTGACAGCGGCACGGTCCTCCGCACGATCAACGGCGGAGCAAGCTGGGGCAAAGGCATCTCTGGCATTACCGAAGATCTGATGTCGGTCAATTTCGTCTCCGACAAGATCGGCTTCGCTGTCGGCTCTTCAGGAACCATTCTGCGAACCGACACGGCCGGTGCGTACTGGCAGAAATTCGAATCAGGCACAAAGATGTGGCTCGAGGATGTGAAGTTCTTTGACGATAGGACCGGTGTGGTCATCGGTGACAAAGGTACAATACTTCGCACGACCGATGGTGCGGTGACCTGGACGGCAGTCAAGACTGGTGTCCGCGACAATCTGTATTCGCTCAGCTTTTACGATGATAAGAACGGTTTTATCGTCGGCTCGGGCGGCATTACGCTGCGAACTACCGATGGCGGCGTTACCTGGCAGGATCAGGAATCTGCATCCCGATTTAACCTTTTTGCGGTGCAGGCGTTCGGCCCCGAAGCCGCGATTGCGGTGGGTGAACTTGGAACCATTCTCGTTACCGAAGACGGCGGAAAAACGTGGGCCGTACAGCCAAGCATCACCAGCAAAGTCCTCCAGGCCATCGTCTATCGCGGCGGCAGCAAGGTCTGGGTCGCCGGCCGCGGCGGCACGATGATAAAGCGAACCGAATCGCTGTCGCCACGCACGCTGACCGTTCCCAAAGGTCCGCCGATCCTGAAAACCGCTCCCCCACGGGAACGACCAAAAGCCCGCGTGCCGCTGATCACGGTGACCGACGATGGGGATATTCCGTTCGCTACACCGGTGAAAAAGCCTTAACCTTTTTTTAACGCAAAGTCGCTAAGTGGCAAAGACGCAAGGGTGCTAATAAATTAGGCATGACAGAATGCTCATCCTATTATCTTCACCTTTGCGTCTTTGCTTCTTAGCGTCTTTGCGTTAAGAACTCTTTTCCACAATTACAGATATCCATTCCCCCGACGTATCAAATTTGAAATTTGAGATCTGAGATTCCTGAAGCGCCGCAGTGATGATGGGTTGCTGTTCGGCAAGAATGCCGGACAACAGCAAAAGAGAGCCTGTTTTTGCGAGCAGAAGTTTCAATATCGGCACGATCACATCGACTGTCAGATTGGCGAAAACAAAATCGTAAACCGGTGCGTCTTCGCGAAGCGGCCCGTCTGCAAATTCGATCCAATCGACGTTGTTCAAGACCGCGTTCTCCCGGGCTATCTTGACGGAATCTTCGTCGGTGTCGCAGGCGAAAAGGGTTTTCGCTCCGAGCTTTGCGGCAGCAATGGCGAGAATTCCCGTTCCGGTTCCAACGTCGAGAACTGACTGTCCCGGTTCATAAACCTCGCCGATGGCTTTCAGACAAAGCTTCGTCGTGTCATGGGTCCCCGTTCCAAAAGCCATGTTCGGCTCGATCTTTATGACGATCTTGTCGGTTTCGGTGACATTTTCCCAAGGCGGGGCGATGATGAATTTGCCGATCTCGGTCGGCTTCCAATGCTTCTTCCACTCGGCGAGCCAGTCGGTTTCCTCAACCACCCGCGTCTCGAAGCTTTCGATCACGCTGCTGTCGAGGCCGTGAATTCGCAGCGAATCCTCGATCGCCTCTGCTATTTCAACCGCTCCCGGCAATTCAGCAAAAAAGCCCGTGACCATCTGCGGCTCGCCTTTTTTCTTGCGCAGGCTGTCGATCTCGATGCCGAGACACTCGAGTTCGTTCAGCGCAAATTCGATCGCCTCGCCCGCATTCGGGTCGGCGACGATATCGACGGCATACCATGTCTTTAGATCTGTTGTCATTATTGAGAAAAAACTACTTCTTTTGATGCACGCCGATCTCATCGAGCGTCTGTTCCCGATTGCGCCAATCTTCGACTACTTTTACGAAGAGTTTTAGAAAAACTCTTTTCCCCAGCAGATTCTCAATATCGATCCGTGCCTTCGTCCCGATATCCTTGATCCTGGCTCCCATCTTCCCAATAACGATCTTCTTTTGCGAAGCCCGTTCGACGAAGATCGCACAATAAATATTCGTAATCTCAGCATCGGATTCGTCAAATACCTCAGTGATGACAGCCGTTACATATGGAATCTCTTCACCGGTCGAGATGAGAATCTTCTCTCGAACCATTTCAGACACGATGCTCCGCACCGGCTGATCGGTCATCTCGTCTTCGCTGAAGATCGGATCGCCGACGGGCAGGTGTTTGATGATCTGATCAAGCAAAGTCTCGATCGCATCGCCTTTCAGAGCAGACAGCGGAATGATCTCGGCAAATTCATACTCAGCCGCGTAACTCTCGATCAGTGGCAGCAGATTGCCCTTTTCCTTGATCTTATCGACCTTGTTCAGCACAAGAATGGCCGTCTTTCCCGATTGTTTCACGAGATCGAGCACAAATTTGTCCCCGTTACCTGTCGAAACGCTCGCGTCCCGCATCAGCACGAGCACATCGACCGACATTATCGCGTCATGCACCGCCGACATCATTCGTCTGTTGAGCAAATGTCCGGGTTTATGCACGCCCGGCGTGTCCACAAAGACGATCTGACCGTCGTCACGAGTGACAATTCCCTGAATTCTGTGACGCGTCGTCTGAGGTTTGTTCGAGACAGCCGCGATCTTTTCGCCGACGAGGCGGTTGAGCAAAGTAGATTTTCCGGCATTCGGCCGTCCGATGAGCGCGACATAGCCGCTTTTGAAGTCGTTTTGTGACATTACTTAGACGGTAGCAGAATTTGCGGGAAATGTTGAAGTGAGAAGTCCGGAGTTCCGCGTTCGCGGCGGAACTCCGGACCGAAGGTTACGGCTTGATCAATCTCGCCTTCGCATCCAACGCCTCTTTATATCCGCCGCCGCGAACGTCGTCGAGTTTGATGGCTTCGTCATAGAGTTTGATCGCGTAGGCCTTGTCGTTGTTGTATTCGTAAATGCGGCCGAGGGCGACGAATGTCAGGGAAAGCAGCGCCGCGTCGGTCGTCTGCGTCGCATTCTTTAGAACTTCCGTGTAAGCTCTTTTGGCCTCGAGGAGCTTCAAAGCCTGGGCTTCCGGATCTTCGATCGCCACGGCCTGTAGTCCGGCGACGCGACCGATGTTGAAATGTATCCGCGGCTCGGTCGGATTCTTGGTCAGCAGCAGTTTCAGATCGCTGTCCGCTTTCGCGTAATCCTTGGCGTTGATAAGCTTTTGGATCTCGAGCAGCCTCGTCGTCACTGGATTTTCGGCGACGATCATTCGCGTATCGGGTTTGATCTTGCGTTCCTCGCGAGTGGCGAGAGCTCGCTTGCGGGCTTCGGCAGTGGAGGCAACGCGGTCGCCTTCCTTTGAGGCATCGAATGCGAGGAGCATTTCCTTGAGCGACGCTCCGATATCAAAACCGGAATCCTCGATGCCTTTTAGCTGATCAGCAAAATAGAACGACAGCACGGCGCCTTTTTCGTAATCCTCGTACAAATGCTGGAGCGATTCGTCTGCGAGCGACTGCTCATAGGCTTTGAGTTCGTCGGTCAATCTCTTTTTCTCATCATCGCTTTTGAGAGTAAGGATCTTCGCACGCGACTGTTCCGTCGCGATCTTCAGCCTTGCGAACTCCGCCTGTTTGACATCGACCGCGGCGACCAGCGAGCGTGTCACCGCAAGAAAGAGGTCGGGCGTAATGCTCGGGTTGTTCTTGCGCTTTTCATCAAGGAGCGGTTTAACAAAGCCGCGAACGACCGCGATCTCTTTCGCATTATTCAGAACCAGCGGATCGATCACGAATTGTAAAAACGCCCGCCGTACCTCAGAAAAGCTTAGGTCCGTATCCGGCGGTA
This sequence comes from Acidobacteriota bacterium, assembly GCA_016703965.1. Classification (NCBI taxonomy): domain Bacteria; kingdom Pseudomonadati; phylum Acidobacteriota; species Acidobacteriota bacterium. The sequence continues at coordinate 349,985 of JADJBB010000002.1, read as the reverse complement.
CGATGACGTAATAATCATCACGAATATTGAGAAAATTGATAGTGCCCTTCGCCGCCAGTTTTTCGGGAACAAGGAAAAACCGTCGCTCGTGTTCACGCGTCTCGACCTGTTGCAATGTCGTGTTCTTGGTACCTTTCTTCGTTGTGGTCGTGAGGATCTTTTCCGTGAACGTGAGTTTTGGCCGAGTGTGAAGGTAATCAAGCAGTTCGCTCACCATCTCTCGGGCCGAGCGTCGGAGCACTGCGTCCGAATCCGCCTTATATTCCTTGATGTAATCGTCAAGCTTAGAGCTGATGACCGAGCGGCGATAAAATTCCCGTACCAGCGGTGCAAAATCCAGCACATCCAAAAGCGGGCCGGGCAGGTCGTTCGTGATAACGGGATCGCCGAGTTCCGGCACCGGCGTCAGCGTGTATGCCATCGAAATGAACGGCGCGATAACGTCGGCGTCCGTCGCTTTCGGATGGCTGCGTTTATATTGAGCAATAAAGGTCGAGATCTTGCGGCGAAGCTCAGGGTCGAGAGCGGCGTTGTCTTTCAGCAATTGCTCGCGAAACGGCACGCCCGCCTCAGAAAGAGGCGTGTTGATCATTTTTTCGTCAACACCGGCGGCATTCTTCTGAGTTGCGACTTCAAGTGCCGCGAGCACGACGATCAGGCGTTTGTCCGGTTCGATCCGTACACCGTAGTTCAAAAGATCAAAGCCCGATGGAACTGTCTGCCCACTGACGCTCAGAGCAAAAACCAAAAACAATAGAAAGAGAAATATTCGACGCATTATTACCTTTATCCTACAAGAATCTCATTAAAAAGATGAATCTCCGCTTCTTAAGGATGTATTCAAAGGAAAACAAAATAAGAAAGGATAGAGGAATCCAATAAATTCCCCTATCCCTTAACACTTTTAACGGCTAAAGAAGCTCAATGCCTCGTTTAGTTATAGCTGCTGAGAGCCGAAGCTTCGTCATCGAACGTATCGAAAACGGTCAAAAGCTTGGTGATCGCGAGCAGATCCTGGATCTTCTGCGTCAGGCTCAAAAGCTTGAGGATGCCGCCCTCTTTCTTGACAGCGGTAAAGCTCGAAACGAGTTCGCCGATACCGCTCGAATCGATGTATCCGACGCCGCCCAGATTGAGCAGGATCTTGTTTTTGCCTTCGCCAAGCAAGCGGCGAATGGTGTTACGCAAAGCAACGCTGCCTTCGCCGATGGTCACTTTACCGACCAGATCGAGTATCGTAACGTCGCCGGCCTGGCGTTCAGTTATGGTAATATCAGACATTTTTCTCTCCTCGTTTCCTTTTAAATTAAATTGCGATAGCAAATTCTAGCCCATATGTAGAAAATGGGAAAGTGAAAAGACCGGAAAGTGAGTTTATTTTTTAGAGCATCTCCACTTTCTCACCCGCTCATTCCCTCACACTCTCTGCATAAGGCTCGAAACCCTTACTTTTTCTTTAACATTTTGACCCGCAGGCCGCCATCGGTCGGGTTTTCCCATTCGACCTCGTCCATGAAAGACCTCATAAAGAGGATGCCGCGGCCATTTGTTTTCAAAAGATTTTCCGGGTCTGTCGGATCAGCGATGTCATCGACTGAAAATCCGGTGCCGTAATCACGTACCGTGATCTCAAAGCCCTCGGGCCGGTCGGCCATCGTCATCTGAACCGTTTTCGATTCGTCAAATTTATTGCCGTGTTTCACAGCATTTGCGACCGATTCGCGAACGGCGAGATCGACAGCGAAGGTGATCTCATCGCCAAATCCGCAGCTCTTGGCAAATTCGTCTGCCATCATTGCTGCTTCTTCGACCGATTCGATGCGGCTTGGCAACTCTATTTCACGCATAGCAAATTCAAGATATGTCTTGTAAGTTATAGGTTTACGACTGTTCCTGTCAAGACAGCCGCGTCGTATTCGGTCTAATATATTTTTATGAAAGTTAACCGCGCAGCTTCAGTTAACGGCAGCGTTAAATTACCCGGCGATAAATCTATCTCGCATCGGGCGGCAATGTTCGCCGCGATCGCCGAGGGAACGACACGGATAGAGAATTTTGCGACAAGCGCGGACTGTGCTTCGACGATCGAATGTTTCCGTGGCCTCGGCGTCAGGATCGAGCGTGAGGGCAATACCGTAACTGTTGCAGGCGTTGGGAAAACCGGTTTACTTGCACCATCGCAGCCGCTTGATTGCGGCAACAGCGGAACGACGATGCGGCTCATTTCGGGCATTCTCGCCGGGCAGAATTTCGAATCCACGCTGACCGGCGACGATTCGCTGCAAAGCCGCCCGATGAAACGCGTGATCGCTCCGCTCGGCCTAATGGGTTCGGTCATCCATTCGAACGAAGGCAAAGCACCGCTCACTATCAACGGCAAAAACCCGCTCATCGCGATCGAATACCAGCCGCCCGTCGCCTCCGCCCAGATAAAATCGTGCGTCCTGCTTGCCGGGCTCAATGCCAGCGGCGTGACCACCATCATCGAACCGGTTCAAACCCGCGACCACACCGAACGGATGCTCGAATGGTTCGGTGTTAACGTGCCGATCGAACGCGGCGAAAATGGTGCGAGAATTTCCGTCGCGGGCGATGCAAAACTAACTGCCCGAGATCTGATCGTGCCGTCTGACATTTCATCCGCGGCGTTCTTTATGGTGGCGGCAGCGTGTCTCGCGGGTTCCGATATCGTAATGCCGAACGTCGGCCTCAACCCGTCGCGGCGGGCGGTTCTCGACGTCATGATCGGTCTCGGAGCCGACATCGAACTGAGCGAATCACGAGAAACCTGCAATGAACCCGTCGCCGAGGTCCGCGTTAAGGGCGGCATCGGAGCTCCGACGATCTCGAATGTTCTCCGCGGCGACATTATCGCCAATCTGATCGACGAAGTCCCGATCCTGGCGGTTCTCGGCACACAGCTCGAAGACGGCATCGAGATCCGCGACGCTTCAGAACTTCGCGTTAAAGAATCCGACCGGATAACATCAGTCGTCGAGAATCTCAGACGAATGGGAGCCGCCGTCACAGAGTTTCCCGACGGCCTGCGGGTCGAAAGGTCAGATCTCAAAGGCGCCGAGATCGATTCGCACCACGACCACAGAATATCCATGGCATTCGCGATCGCCGGCCTCTTTGCCACCGGCGAAACCACCATCCACGGCGCCGAAGCCGCCGACGTTTCGTTCCCCGGGTTTTTCGAAATTCTTAGTTCTGTCGTAAGGTAGGAAGAATTGCCCACGAAAATCACGAAAGGCACGAAATAATTTTCAACCTTTGAAGATCTTGGTATCGCTACAGCGGCAATAGACACCACCTTTTTTCTTTTTTTAGTGCATTTCGTGCCTTTCGTGGGCAATTGTATTTGATGAATGACGTTCGTATAGCACTTACCGGTTTTATGGGCGTTGGGAAATCCAGCGTTGCTCGGCATCTGTCTCAGTTGCTGAGGAGCCGCCGTGTGGATCTCGATAACGTTATTGAACAGCGCGAGAAACGTTTGATCGTCGATATCATCGACACCGACGGAATCGACCGCTATCGTCAGATCGAGACGCACTATCTGGAACAGGTCATGCGCGAATCCACGACCAGCATCCTTTCGCTCGGCGGCGGCACGTGGACAATTCCCGGCAACCGTGAACTGCTCAAAGCCAATGGCTACACCAGCGTTTGGCTCGACGCGACTTTCGAGCATTGCTGGCTGAATATCTCGTTCTCGCGAAAGGAACGGCCGCTTGCTCGTGACAAACAGGCCACGATGAAACTCTTCGAAGAACGTCAAAAGATCTATTGCCTCGCGGATTGGCACGTGACCATTCGGCCGGGCTTTACATCACACGACGTGGCGCGTCAGATCGTGGACGAGATTTTTTCTTAAATAGCGATTTTCCTGTTGCTAAAATTCTCGCTTTCAATCAATAATTATCTCACTAAATAATTTAGTCCGTTCTCGCATTTTGAGGCCGGAATTTGTTATGTAGGATGGGGGTCAATATTCGATACCCATGGCACCAGATAATAAATTTATTAAGACCGATCGTTCGGGAGGAAAAATGAAAGTTAAAGTTTTTACAGTTCTAACTTTGGCCTTTGCTTTGTTCATGATGGCTTGCGGTAAAAGCGATGCCGATCTGCAAAAAGCGGCCACGGATAAGCTTACTGCTGAGAAGGTCACCGGCGTGACCGTTGCTGTCAAAGATGGCGTTGCTACGCTGACCGGCGAAGTCGCTGATGCTGCTGTCAAGAGCAAGGCCGAAGCAGCCGTTAAAGGTGTCGAAGGCATCAAATCTGTTGACGTTGCTAAGCTGACGCTCAAGCCGCTGCCAACACCGCCGCCGCCGTCACCGGACAAAATGCTTGAAGGCACAGTCATCGAAGGCCTTAAGAAAAAAGGCATCGACGGCGTGACCGTAACCGTAGCCAACGGCGAAGTAACGCTGACCGGCAAGGTTGACAAGGCTAAAGTGCCTGAAGTCATGATGGTCGCTAATGAAGCTAAGCCAAGCAAGGTCATCAACAACCTCAACAAATAGGCGTCAATTAAGGAGTAATTATGTCAGTACAGGAAAAATACGTATCACTTCTCGAACTAGCCAACTCAAACGGCACGTCCTATGAGCTGAGCGAAGGCGACGGAGTTTTGCACATCACCGGAACCGCTCCGAGCGACGAAGCAAAAGCTGAACTGTGGGCGGAATATGAACGTCTCGATCCAGACTTTCAGTCGAGCGATCTCATTCTTAACATCACAACCGGAGCCGGCGACGCCGGCGGCGGAGCCAATACCTACACCGTAGTCTCAGGCGACAGCCTCTCAAAGATCGGTGCAAAATACGGCATCGCCTGGAAAGCCATCTGGGACGCCAACCGCGACATCCTCAACCACCCGGACAAGATCTATCCGGGCCAGGAATTGAAGATTCCCTAAACGGAACTTTTTTCCGCGTTTAGTGTGCACTCTGGCATGGTCACTCTGTGGTCTTGCCAGAGTGCATTTTCTTTTTCCCCGCGTCTTGCGGATTAAATTAAGCTTCCTGAACGACAGCTCGATGTCATCTGATCTGAGATCCGGGGGAACTGATTCGCGCATAAAAAGCCACCGATTGGTAGAGTTCTCCACGTTTGACCAATCTGCCAAATAACTCTACCAAACCGCCTGGTTTTGCCTCCCGAGAGCCCAAATACCTTTGACCAATCATAGGTTGCCGGCAGTCATATCACGGATTGTCGGCTTTCGTACCGGGCAGTAAAAATCGTGATCTTGAACGAGCTTTCATAAAAGTGTGAAACGATTCACATTTAAATCAGCCATTTCAAACCCGACAAATGGCCAAAATCAGTGCGCGCACATTTTTCTCCCCCGCGAAGAACTCGAAAACTCATCGCAGATTACTTATATCGCCGATTTTGTTAAAGTTTTTAGTAATGGCATTGGAGACAGACTTTATCGTTATCGGAAGCGGCGTGGCAGGGTTGCGTGCCTCGGTCGAACTCGCAACGAGCGGTGCACGCGTGACCGTTTTAACTAAGGACAAGGCGAGCGAATCGAACACCGAATATGCCCAGGGCGGCGTTGCCGTCGTGCTGTCAGAGGATGATAACGCCGAGCTCCACGAAGACGACACCCTCATCGCCGGAGCCGGGCTTTGCGACAAGCAGGCAGTCGAAACGCTCGTCACCGAAGGCACGACCTACATCAAACAGCTCATCGATTGGGGTACGGAATTCGACAAAGAAGGCGGCAAGCTCCTCATGGGCCAGGAAGCCGCACACTCGCGCCGCCGAATTCTCCACGCCCACGGCGATTCGACCGGAGCTGAATTTGTCCGGTCGCTCATCGCTCGTGCCGGTCAGGAAAAGACGATAAACCTAACACCATTCGCCAATACCGAGAGCCTGATAGTCCACGACGGCCGCTGCGTTGGGGTCCGATTCCTCGACCCGATCCTGCGAGCTCCGCGTGATATATATGCCAAGGCCGTGATAATGTGCACCGGCGGAGCGGGCCAGCTTTATCTACACACAACCAACCCGCCCGTCGCGACCGGCGACGGCATGGCGATGGCGTATTTTGCTGGCGCCGAGATGGCGGATATGGAGTTTATCCAGTTCCACCCGACCGCTCTAAGTATTGAAAACGCCCCGCGTTTCCTGCTCACAGAAGCAATGCGAGGCGAAGGCGGCCAGCTCAAGAATAAGTACGGCGAACGTTTTATGGGCCGCTACGACGACCGGCTCGAGCTCGCACCGCGTGACATCGTTTCCCGCTCGATCGTCGCCGAAATGCGGCGTACAGGCACGCGAGAGGTCTACCTCGACATGACCGCAATGGACGAGGAATTCCTAAAGCATCGCTTCCCAAAGATCTATGAGGTCTGCCAGTCTTACGGCCTGAACATCGCAAATGATATGCTTCCCGTCTCACCGGCGTCGCACTACTGCATGGGCGGAATTAGAACGGACCTTTGGGGCCGAAGCACTGTTCCGGGCCTTTATGCGGCCGGTGAGGTGACTTGTACCGGCGTTCACGGAGCGAACAGATTGGCGTCAAATTCCCTGCTCGAAGGGCTCGTATTTGGAGCGAGAGCGGGCAAAGCGGTGGCGGATGATAATTCGGAATTTCAAATTTCAAACCTGAAATTTGAAACCGCGAGGTCCGATGCGTCGAATGCTGAAGCTGGAATTGCCACCGCCGTCAAAAAACGTATCAAACGCGTAATGTGGGAACGCGTCGGCATTCTGCGGGATAAGGATTCGCTAAAGCGGGCTTTGAAGGAATTCGGCCAGATAGAATCTGGAAATCTGGGCACATCTTCGCGAAACTTCGTGACACTCGCCAAGCTTGTCGCAACGGCGGCCCTTTGGCGTGAGGAATCTCGCGGTGGGCATTACCGCAACGATTTTCCAGAACAGAACGAAGAATGGCGGGTTCACTCCATACAGGAATTGGATGAGCCGATTTCTTCTGCTGAGAGTATCAGTTTTTGACCGAACTGGTTTATACTATCGAAACTCAAAATTACGTTAGACAGATCCGTTCTCCCCGAAACCGATAATCTATGGAAGGCACCGCCACCGTATTAAATCTGGCGTCGATAGTCACACATCACGCCCGCCTCGCACCGCAGAAAGAAGCCATAGTCTGGGGTGATGTCCGCATGACCTACCGGGAGCTTGACCAGCTCTCGAACCGTGTCGCAAATGCTCTGGTCGAAATGGGAATCGGCCACGGCGATAAGGTAGCGCTCAATTGCGTAAACCTGCCGTATTTCCCCGTCGTTTATTACGGGATCATGAAAGCCGGTGCGGCAGTCGTGCCGCTATGTGTCCTGTTCAAGGCGGCTGAGATCGAATACCAGCTCCGTGACTCAGACTCTAAAGCGGTCTTTGTTTTCGAAGGAACGCCCGAGTTGCCGATGCTGGAGGCGACCAAAGAGGCCTTTGATAAGGTCGAATCATGCGGCGAACTGGTGGTTCTGACTGCAGATCTGATGGGTGAATCTCCACTGCCGGAACACAAAACCCTGATGCAGCTGACGTTTGATAAATCGGAGCATTTCGACGCCTATCCGACGAACCCGAATGACACGTGCGCGATTCTCTATACATCAGGAACGACCGGACAGCCGAAAGGTGCAGAACTCACGCACCTCAACCTCTGGTCTAACAGTGTAACGACCTACAGCATCCACATGCCGCTACTGGATTTCACTGATCAGCAGCAGAAATCGTGCCTGATCACGCTGCCCCTGTTTCACACGACCGGCCAGACGGTGCAGATGAACACCCAGCTCTATGGCGGCAACCGGGTCGTGCTGCTTCCGCGATTCGAGCCGCGGGCAACGCTTGATACCATGGTGGCCGAAAAGATCAATTTCTGGGTCGGCGTGCCGACGATGTATTGGGCCTTGCTTAAATACGTCAAGGAAAACGATTACGATATCAGCCATATCGCCGACAATATGAAGGTCTGTACCTCCGGCGGTGCCCCGATGCCGGTCAATTTGATGATGGAGTTTCAGGAGAAATTCGGCGTCCGGGTGATGGAAGGCTACGGGCTTTCCGAAACATCTCCCCTCGCGACAACCAATCATTTTGAAAAGCCGTCAAAACCCGGAACGGTCGGCCAGCCCATCTTCGGAGTGGACGTTAGATGCTTTGACGATGAGGACAACGAGGTTCCACGCGGCACCAGAGGCGAGATCGTCATTCGCGGGACGAACGTCATGAAAGGCTATTACAAACGGCCCGCGGCGACTGCGGAAGCCTTTCGCAATGGCTGGTTTCACACCGGCGACATCGGTATTCAGGATGAAGAAGGTTACATCTCGATCGTCGATCGGAAGAAAGACATGATTCTTCGCGGCGGCTACAACGTGTATCCGCGGCAGCTAGAAGAGGTCATCATCACCCATCCGTCGGTCTCGCTTTGTGCAGTCATCGGCGTTCCGGACGAGCGTTTGGGCGAGGAGGTAAAAGCATTCGTGGTTCTTCACCCCGGTCATGAGCTTACAGCCGAAGAGTTCATCGAGTGGTGCAAGGCAAAGATCGCTGCGAATAAATATCCTCGCCACGTGGAGTTTCGAACGGAACTGCCGATCGGCAACACCGGCAAGATCTTCAAACGTGCACTCAAGGAACAATCCGCGTAACTGGTCTAGATGTTAAGCAAAAAGGTCGTAATAGTAGTTTATCTCGCCTTCGCCGCAGCGGCTGTCGCTTGTACCGGATCTAAACCTTCCCGTTACCTGATCGCCGAAAATAAGAGCTATGAAGCCTCGCTCTTTCGCCAGAACTGCTCGATCTGCCACGGCCCCGAAGCCGAAGGCAAAACGCTTAGCGACGGGAAGGTAATCCCAAACATCCGTGACGGCGAACATAAATATAAAACCGACGAAGAGATATACCGCCACATATCCGAAGGCGGCAATGGCATGATCGCCTTCAAATACCAACTAACGCCGAGAGAGATAAATCTGCTCGTCGGGCTCGTGCAAAATAATCTAAGGGCGGGTCAGAACCATACCCGTTAGTGCTTGCTCGGCCTAATTATCAACGACTGTGCGGCTGCCCACTTACGCAGGCGGTTCTGACAATGTATTATTCAAATTATGAAAGCATTGATCACGGGAGCCTCAGGCCTGTTAGGCCAGGCGTTGCAAAAGTCGTTTAGGGCAAAGGGTTATGAGCTACTGCTCGCCTCGCGAAAAGAACCGACCGATCCTCTCCACATTCAATGGTCGATCGAAGGCGGTTTCACAAACCCCGAAGAGCTCGAGGGCGTCGATATTGTCGTCCACCTCGCCGGCGAGAACGTCAGCGGCCTGCGTTGGACTGACGAAAAGAAAAAAAGCAATCCGCGACAGCCGCGTTCTGGGCACACGGAACGTTGTCGATGCGATTTCAAAACTCAAGCACAAACCGAAGGTTTTTATCGCCTCATCCGCCATTGGATTCTATGGCGAACGTGGTGATGAAGAGGTTACAGAATCGAGCGCGGCGGGCGACAATTTTCTCGCCGGTGTCTGCAAAGAGTGGGAAGCCGAATCACGCCGTGCAGAGGACGCTGGCATTCGCACCGTTCTGCTTCGTACCGGCATTGTCTTATCCAAAGATGGTGGAGCTTTATCGACAATGCTGCTTCCATTCAAAATGGGCGTGGGCGGCGTGGTCGGCAGCGGCAAACAGTGGATGAGCTGGATCTCGCTTGATGACGAGATCGCAATAATCAATTTCGCTATCGAGAACGAAAATATCCGCGGAGCAGTGAACGCGGTTTCACCAAATCCGGTCACAAATCACGACTTCACAAAAACCCTCGGCGATGTCCTATACCGACCGACATTCCTCCCGCTCCCCGAGTTTGCAGTCAGCATGATTTTCGGCGAAATGGGCGATGCTCTACTATTAGCAAGTACAAGAGTGATACCGAAAAGGCTTGAAGATGCAGGATTCGAGTTCAAATACCCGGATTTGAAACCGGCGATCGAACATGCGGTCGTATAGCAGTTTCTTAACGCAAAGGAGAAAAGACGCAAAGTAAATACATTGTTCCTTTGCGTCTTTGCTCTTTGCTCTAAACTGTCCTGAAAATAACCGGTCGGCTTGGGCTCGCGTCAGATTCGAACGGAGCGATCTGTAGATTCAACAGATATTCGCCGTCTACGACCGCGTTTGGAACATAGATCAACTCGGTCACAGTGCTTCGTATTCGGGTGTATTGATCAACCTCCCGGCTTCCTACATCAATATTCCAGAAAATTCGGTGGTTTTCTAGTCTGCCCTGATCTAACAAGCGGTCGATGGACGGCAGATCCACCAGGAGATGTTTGAAACCACATTCAACGACATATTGCATTGCCTTGGGGGTGAAATACGGCGGAATATTCTCACCGTCGTACAATCTCGACAGCTTGGTCTCATCATTCGGCAAGGTGCGTACTACCAGAGCGCCAAAGCCAGTGGCAACGCCCGCTTCCTTTAGTGCGTCTATTCCGATCACGAGATCCCCGCTATAAGTAGAAGGCTCAACAGAGATCAGCACCGCCCGCATAATGATGTCCTGCAGACAGTCACGAACCGAGATCCGCGCATCCGTAATATGCCCGACGCATTCAGTATGCGTGCCGTTGCAATGTGGAATGAACGTCAACTGCTCGAAGTTAACGCTCGAACCATCACGAGTGTCACCGAGAGTTTTTGCAAGTGCGGCCTCAACTCCAAACGCGTTCGGCTGCGGCCCGCCGAATCGTAGCGGGATCGAAAGATCGGCGACGAATTGATAGTTACTCATAGATCCTTGACAGCCGCCAGTACACTGGCGAGATCAAGTTCGCCTACGTTCTCAGTTTTCGCGCATATCGTCATGAGCAACGCGTCCTGAGCATTTCCCCGAGCCTTTGCAACCGAATACGGCAGATCTTCGCGAAACGTGACCATCGAGTACTTTGAGAAATAGTCAGGAAAGGTCTGCTCGAGCTTTGTTTCGAGTTCCCTTTTTTTGACAAAAACCGGATCGGCGACAGCATCACGCATTTCGTAGAAGTTTTCCTCAGCGAGATCAGCGATCGCATCCGTGTTTATTTTTCTTAGTTCGCCGTATTCGTCATAAACCGTTTGCCATTCTGTGCCATGTTTGTCGATAAGTTGGTCAAGCACCCGCACGTCCTCAAACGCACAGTTCATTCCCTGGCCATAAAACGGAACCACTGCGTGGGCTGAGTCACCGAGAAGCAGGGCCTTTCCGTCTGCGTTCCATGGAAAGCACTTCACAGTTCCAAGGTTTCCGGTCGGATTCGCAAAATAGTCTTCGGCAAGCGTTGGCATCAGAGCGGTCGCGTCCGGGAAGTTCTCTTCGAAGAATTGCAACATAGTTGCCTGGCCCTGCAGTTTCTCAAAGCTGTTCTCGCCCTTGTGAGCAAAGAACAATGTGCAAGTGAAGCTGCCGTCGAAATTTGGCAGGGCAATCATCATGAACTTATTTCGCGGCCAGATGTGGAGTACATTCTTTTCGAGTTGGAATCCACCGCCCGGCCCCGCCGGAATATGCAATTCTTTGTAACCGTGCTCGAGCCACTTTTGCGAGAAATCGAACCGCTCAACGCCCCCGTTCATCATTGCGTAACGAACCGTCGAACCTGCTCCGTCGGTTGCGATCACGGTGTCGCCGGTAACAAAGGAGCCACTGGAAAATTGAGCCTGGCCCGTTCGACAGTCAAAGTATGTGCATCGTTCGTTGAAACAAAATGTGACATTTGAGTATTTCTCTGCCTCATTCATCAAAGCGATATTCAAGCCGGAACGCGAAACCGAATTTATGTATTCGCCCTGACGGCCCGAATAAGGCAGCAGTTTTGTCTCACCTGAGACCGTGTGGATCAACCGTCCCTGCATCGGAACGGCTTCAGCAAGCATGTAATCGTCCATGCCGATCTCGCGCAGGGCGGCAATGCCTCGATCCGAAAGCGCGAGATTAATAGAGCGGCCCGCTGCAACTTCCTCAAGCCGCATGTCAGCGCGGGCTTCGTAAACATCCACGGTAATCCCGCGTTTCGCAAGATAAATTGAGAGCAGGGAGCCGGCGAGGCCGGCCCCGATAATAACTACCTTTGACATACTATAAATTGACGAACAACGGCTTCGAACGATATAGATCTAAGCGCCTAAATGTCGAGCTTCTCAATTCTAACAGCCGTGACCTTAAACTCAGGTGCCTGCGTAAAACGATCGCGTGTAGGGCCGGTTGCGTAATTCAGAAAAACCTTTGGATCGTGGAAAGAGGCAAAGAGCTCACCGTTCTTGACCCTCTCGCTTACCTGAGCTGGCAGTACAGCCTCGCCATAGTTGCTTTTTAGAAGCACGCGTTCGCCATCCGCGATCGAGAGCCGCATCGAATCAGCCTGCGATATCATCAGCAGATCGGTCGGCCGAAGTTCGCGGTTCGGCGTGCGCATCGTCATTGTGCCGGCGTTAAATTGCTCAAGCACACGGCCTGTCGTAAGCAGAAACGGGAAATCGTCCGTGACGACCTCTTTCGTAGCACGGAATTTTATTCGCCGCAACGCCGCCTTCACGCCGTTTGAGAACGATTCGCTATGCAATATCTCGGTTCCGGGATGATCAACGTCCGGACACGGCCACTGTATACCGGACTTTTCGATACGATCGTAGGTAATGCCGTATCCCGGAGGCCAGACGGCTCGGACCTCGTCCCAGATCTCTTCGGCCGAGTTAAACGTAAAATCCTTCTCAAATCCCATCGCGGCCGCGAGATCGCAAATTATCTCCCAATCAGATCGCGAATTGCCTCGCGGGCTTACGGCACTGCGAATTCGCTGCACACGCCGCTCACCGTTCATGAACGTGCCATCTTTTTCAAACGAAGTGACCGCCGGAAAAAACACGTGCCCAAACCGCTTGGCGGTCTCATTCATGAAAAAATCCTGAATGATCACGAGGTCCATGTTGGCAAATGCCTTTGCGGTCTCGTGAGCGTTCGCGTTTGAAAGAAAAACGTCATAGCCGATCGTCCACAGGGCTTTGAGTTTGCCGTCGCGCGCTGCATCGATCATTTGCAGTTGGTTGAGTCCGGCGGCCGTTGGAACCGGAGCCTTCCAAACACTTTCAAACAGCTCGCGGCCCGCTTCTATTGTGATCGAGCCGGTCAAAATACCCGGATCGCAGCCCATGTGAGCCGAGCCCTGCACATTATTTTGCCCTCGAAGCGGATTGACACCCGCACCGGGCTTGCCGATATTACCGGTAAGCAGGGCAAGATTGACGATCGTCATCACGCCTTCAGTTCCCTGCAAATGCTCGGTCATACCGAGTCCGTGCATAGCCATCGAGGGTGTGTCGGTCGCATAGATTCGAGCCGCTTTGCGGATCAATTCGGCATCGACGCCGCATCTTTCGGCGACAGCTTCGGGTGAATATTGGGCAACGAATGCCTTGAATTCTTCGAATTCATCGACGCGCGTTGCGATGAATTCCCGATCGGCCAAGCCTTCGTCAATGATCGCGTGGGCGATCGCGTTGAACAATAAAATGTTCGTCCCGGGCCGCAATTGCAGGTGAACATCTGCGTATTTCGTCAGTTCGGTCTGTCGAGGGTCGATGACGATCAGCTTGGTACCGTTCTTGATCACGGCTTGTTTTATGCGAGCTCCGGGGATCGGATGATTTTCGCTTGGGTTTGCTCCGCATAGGATGATCGTCTTCGCCTTTTCAATATCATCAAACGAATTGGTCATCGCCCCCGTGCCGATCATCATCTTCATCGCCGCTGCTGACGGCGTATGACAAACGCGAGCACAGCAATCTACATTATTTGTGCCGAGCACGACGCGGGTGAATTTCTGGGCGAGGTAATTCTCCTCGTTCGTCGCCCGCGCCGAACCAAGAACCGCTATGCTCTCTTTGCCAAACTCAGCATCAATGGCCTTTAACCTATCCGCCGTATATTGGATCGCTTCGTCCCAGGAAACGACACGCCAATCGCCGTTATTACGGATCATCGGCTCCGTAACACGGTCCTCGGCGTCGATAAAGTCGAATGCATATCGCCCTTTTACGCAAAGATGGCCGTAATTCACCGGAGCATCCATCACCGGCTTGACCTGAACGACGCGGTCATCGCGGACGCCGACGTTCATCTCACAGCCGGTCCCGCAGTACGGGCAGGTTGTCTTGGTCCAGTTCGTTGGAAAACCACGTTCGATAACTGTTTTATCTTCCAAAGCTCCGGTCGGACACGCGTCCGCACATGCCCCGCACGAAACGCAGGTACTGTCACCGAACGCCCCGAACGAATCCGGAATGATGTGCGATTCCTCGCCCCGGCCCAGTACATGCCAAACAAACTGCCCCTGTACATCTGCACAGATACGCACGCACGCATAACAGTTTATACAGCGTGACATATCAACGTTGATATATGTTTGCGAAGCATCTGCCGGGATCGAATGATTGCCATGAAAGTCCGCGTCCGTCAGCCCATATTTACTGGCAAGCTTGTGAAATGGTTTTTCGGGATACGACGCAAACGCATCCGCGGGGTAATTCCCAGCCAGCATTCTCAGATTCCATTTGCGAGCCTCTTCAATTGGCTCACTGTGGGTTAGAACCTCCATCCCGTCGGCAAGACGCGTGGTGCACGAAACCGTTTCCTTTGAACTTCCTTTTATCTCAACGAGACACATCCGGCACGCTCCGACAGGGTCAAGCCTGTCATCATTGCACAGCGTCGGAATATCAAATCCAAGTTTTCTTGCGGCCGCAAGCACCGTAATGCCCTCGCCGAAATCCGCTTCTCTGCCGTTAATACTTGCCCGGATCATTTGATTCCCCTTTTTATATGCCGCAAGTTCAATGGAGCTAATGTAGCTGCGATCTTAGAACCTCGGCGAACCTGAACACATCAGTAAACGAGTTATACAACGGCACGGGAGCAACACGGATCACGTCCGGCTCTCGCCAGTCCGCAGAAACACCGCTTGCCACGATGCTGTCGTGCAGCGATCTGTCACCACCTTGCACACGTATCGAAAGTTGGCAGCCACGTTGACTCTGATCGGTTGGCGTGACGATCGATATCCGGTCATCACCGATCGCCATGATAAGTGATTCTAGATAGCCCGTCAGCCTTCTTGATTTTTCCACCAAGGCCGACATACCCGCTTCTTCAAAGATCTCGAGCGACGCCCGTAATGCCGCCATCTGCAGGATCGGCGGATTAGAGATCTGCCACCCTTCGACCCCGGCGAGCGGAACAAATTCAGGCCCCATTAGAAAACGCGTCGCTTTATCGTGTCCCCACCAGCCTGCGAATCTAGGTATATCGTGGCAATTAGCGTGCCTTTCATGGACAAACGCTCCACCGACAGCTCCTGGACCGCCATTTAGATATTTATACGAACACCAAGCCGCGAAATCCACGCCCCAGTCGTGCATGTTCAGCTCAATATTACCTGCCGCATGAGCGAGGTCGAAGCCGACAAATGCACCAGCCTTGTGGCCCGCGGCGGTAATTTGCCCCATTTCAAATGCTTGTCCCGTGTAATAATTCACACCGCCAAGCAGAACCGTCGCGACCGAATTTCCTTCCCGCTCGATCATTTCGATAATATCCTCGGTCCGCAGTGTCGATTCGCCCGGGCGAGGAGCGACCTCGATCAGCGACAGTTCTGGGTCGAAACCGTGAAATCTGATCTGCGACTCGATCGCGTATCGATCCGAAGGAAAAGCCCCCTTCTCCACGATAACCTTATGCCTTTCAGCAGTTGGCCGATAGAACGAAACCAGAAGCAAATGCAAATTCACCGTGAGCGAGTTCATTACAACGGTCTCGATCGGCTTTGCTCCGATGATCGCAGCCATTTTTTGCGTAAGGAACTCGTGGTACGGAAGCCACGGATTCTTAGCATGGACATGGCCCTCGACGCCGAGGTTGCCCCAATCGTCCAATTCCTGCTCGACGTATCCTAGCACCGATTTTGGCTGGAGTCCCAACGAATTGCCAGTGAAATAAATGACTTCGCTTCCGTCGGCCGATCTGGGGATCAGGAATCTATCGCGAAATTTGCGAAGTTCATCGTTTTGATCCATTTCTTGGGCGAAACTCATATCTATACTTAACTGCTGATGGGTCATAATGTAATTATATTTTATGCTATCTTTGGAATCGCACGAAACAGTCACGCTGATCTATCTGTCGATGCGTCCCTCGTCCGAAGCAACATGGAAACGGTGGAAGAAACCGGACACCAAACTCAATTTCTAGCTATTCGATAGAGTCACGTGACTCAACATTTTTATGCACAATATTGATATAGATATCGTCGAGATGTCGCTCGACGTAATTAAGTTTGCGATCAATCAGATAACCCAAACAGACCAGAAGCTTGGGTTCCCGAAAAAAGAAGAAGAACTGTACGAGCTTGTGGGCGAGACCGTAACGGCAAAGGGCATTGGCGGCGAAAAAGCGTTTAAGCTCTTTCGCGATGTGCTCTTGAAAGCCAGTGTTTCGATAGATCATCCGCGGCACCTGGCGTTTGTTCCGGCATCGCCGACCCGCGCGGCGATCATGTTCGATCTGGTCACCTCGGCATCAAGCATCCACGGAGCCTATTGGATGGAGGGAGCCGGCGGAATATTCGCAGAGAATCAGGCAATGAAATGGCTCGTCAAGCTGACGGGCCTGCCGGAAGGGGCTTTCGGTGTTTTTACAAGCGGTGGTACGGAAGCAAACCTTTCTGCGATGGTCACCGCCCGCGAAACGTGGCGCGCAAGGCATCCCGAAAAGGCCCACACCCGCGGGATCGTGATAGCTTCAAACGCCGCTCACTCATCGATCTCGGCAATGGCAAAGGTGATCGATGCGGATGTCTGTCTGATCAAAACTGAAGACCGGCTGGAGGGCACCGACCTTGCGCGAACCATCAGCGAAATGTCTGACGAGGATCGTTCCCGTGTTTTTGCAATCATCGCCACCGGAGGCACAACAAATTCCGGCATAATTGATGACCTGGCGGGCATCGCCCGGGTGGCCAAGCATGAGAACGTCTGGTTCCACGTTGACGCGGCGTACGGCGGCGGAGCTCTCGCGGCTCGTTCGGTAAGGCACCTGTTTAACGGGATCGAGGAGGCAGACAGCATCACCATAGACCCGCACAAGTGGCTATTTTCCCCCTATGACTGCGGAGCAGTGATCTATCGGGAGCCTGAACTCGCAAAAAAGACCCACTCTCAAGAAGGTTCGTATCTTGATATTTTTACAGATGAGGGGGCAAAAGGGTTTAATCCTTCTGATTATCAAATACAACTTACCCGGCGGCTGCGGGGACTTCCGCTTTGGTTTTCCCTTGCTATGCACGGCACCGACCGCTATGAAACCGCTGTTGAACGAGGCATAGAACTTGCTCAAATAGCCGGGCGGCTGATCACGGACGCGAAACACGTAGAACTTGTTCGCGAACCCAGCCTTTCTTGCGTTCTTTTTAGACGTATTGGCTGGTCACCCGATGAATACAAAGCGTGGACTTATAGAAATCACAAGGCTGGCTTCGCTCTTGTAACCCCAACCAAGTGGAGAAACCCTGCAGGCCCTGAAACGGTGGCGAGATTTTGTTTTATCAATCCCGACACGACTGAAACGGATATTACGCAGATACTCGAGACCATGAAATAGAAAATTCCCGGTTGATACTTTTTTACTTCCGTTTTCGCCCTAGTTATTGAAGGAATTTGCCTTCACCAATTAGCTTAACGATTCATACGGAGGTATTAGTGAAATACACTTTTCAGTTCTTGCTCATCTTCGGTTTAGCGATCGGCCTCGGGGTCCCAATTGCAAGTGCTCAACCATCTGCCAAGATCAACGCAGCGATCCCTTTCAATTTTACTGTCGGCGATAAGCGGATCGAGGCCGGTGAATACAATCTCACTCTCACAAAAGACTCATCGGGAGGAGCCATCCTTGTCATTACGGATAGAGAAGGAAAACTCGTCCACACTACCCTTGGTCGCCTTGTTGGTGAGCGGGATCGCAGCGGGTCCGATCTAGTCTTTGCTCGCGTAGGAGACGACCGCTATCTCAGCAAGGTCGTCATTGAGGATTCTAGTTTCTCGTTTGGCGTTAGGCGTTAGGATTAGTCCCGCAAGCAGTTTCGAAAAGAAAACAGCCGCAACAAAATAAATCCGTCTTTCTAACGGCAATTTCATGGTTTGTAATTCTAAGGGGAATGGGGCGACGCCTGATTCCCTTTTCTTTATCGGGTAAACCTGATCGAATCTAACCCCAGCCACTCTAATGCTGTTTTAGAGAAGATCGCCTCCCGAACGTCTTCGCTAAGTCCCATTGATTCTATCAGTTCGCCCGGTCGAGCTTCCCCCAAAGGAAAAGGGTAATCGCTTCCCAATACGATCCGGTCGGCTCCGACCAGGTCGATCAAATACCCTAGGCTTGCCGGATCGTGAACCAATGAATCAAAATAGACCTGCCGAATATATTTGCGAGGATTGTGCGGATTGTCTACCGCACAAAGATCGGACCTGACGTTGTATCCATGTTCGATCCGGCCAAGTGTCGATGGAAATGCACCGCCACCGTGAGCAAAGCAAATCCTCAGTTTAGGCAGACGCTCAAGAGTTCCCGAGAATATAAGAGAGCAGATCGCACGCGAAACTTCAGCCGGCATTCCAACAAGCCACGGCAGCCAGTATTTCTGCATGTCTTTTTCACCCATCATGTCCCACGGATGAACAAAAACCGCCATTCCCAGTCGTTCGCAGGCCTCGAAAAATTTGAAAAACTGCGGATCGCCGAGGTTTAGTTGATTGATATTGGTTCCTATCTGAACCCCCGCGAGACCGATCTGTTTACACCGTTCAAGTTCACGCACCGCAAAATCAGTATCCTGCATCGGAACGGTTCCGAGACCTACAAAGCGGTACGGAAATTCGTTGACAATTCCAGCAATATGGTCGTTAAGAAAAATTGCGACCTCGTTCCCATCCTTCGGTTTCGACCAGTAGCTGAACATCACCGGTACGGTTGAGAGAACCTGCACGTTAACGCCCGACAGATCGCATTCTTGAATCCGTTTTTCGGCACTCCAGCAATTTTCGTCAACGTCGCGAAACTGCACACCATCGTCGCGTACCATCTTTGCACAACAAGGTGCATAATGATTAAGGCCGATGAACCCGCCGTACCCGAACGTATCCTTCCAGCGTGGAATGTCACAAGGCAGAATGTGTGTGTGAACGTCGATCTTTAGCATTAATCCATTCTACTCATTTCGCAGCAACCTGGATAAATCGGCAATCAACTATTGATCTAATTGGCGCTTTCCGGAATGATTTTCTATTTTCTTGATCTGCGTACGGATCGGCTGGCAGCTTAAATGTGGGCGTCCCGACATTTTGGGAGGGGCCGCCATCCCAAAGATCCAAACGAGCAAAAGCCGGGCAGTATATTAACGGCCCGGCTTTTGGCAAATTAAAATGATCAGGCCTTACTGCTGGTCCAAATTATCGTCGTTCGGCGGACGCTGGCCGCCGCCGCCACCCGCACCTGCTGGGGGCAGGATATACGGGAGCTTAGCCTCCAACATCAGAGCGTTCAGGGCCGGGAGATCGACAGTTACGAGGCTTCGGACCTCGGCCGCCGCGGCCGGAATTCGTGCAGACAACAATTCGATCTGCGCCAGTTCCCACGCTGTCGGAGCGGCCGATGCACCTTCGATCGCACCCATCACCTGATTCGCCCGCTGTCCTAAGGTCGGACGCGGCTCTACCAGGGCCGGGCCGGCCGCGCTGAGGTTGACGGCGCCGCCCGCCTGGGGTATCTGTCCCCAGTTCGGATAGATGGCGTCGATCTTCTTGAGCAGATCTTCGACCGAAGTCTTGACGTTCGCCGGTGGTTGCGGAACACCAGGCCGTTTCCATGCCTCAAGCTGCGCGTTCACATTCGCTCTCAGCGCGACGATCTGGGTCGTTGCCTGCTGGGCTTGCGCAATGAACGGAGCGAACTTCGCGATAGCCGCCTTCTTCTTGGCGCGATCCTCGGCCGAGAATTCGATACGCGGATCTTCCATCACCTTGATCGGCTTTGATAGTTCCGTTGTCCCGAGTTTGATCTTTACAGTGTAATCGCCCGGATCGACGCGTGAGCCCTGGCCTCCACCGCCGCCAAAGCCGCCGCCGCCACCTCCGCCGCCGCCGAAGCCACCTCCGCCGCCGCCAGCGCGGGCCTGGGCGCGCATATCCCATACATACCTGTTTATTCCTCGATTCGCGGTGCAGCCACCGCCACCGCCGCCGCCAAACTGGGCCAGAAGGGCCGGAGGAATCGCACCTCCAGCGGCCGCTGCTGCTGCCGCCGCGGCTGCCGCGGCACCACCGCCGCCGCCGCCGCCGCCAAATCCGCCACCACCCGGTCCGGGTGCTGCTCCTGGCTGCGGACGTGCGCAGTTAACGGTCCTGACCGTTTGGCCGGCCGAATCCTGGAAGGTGAGGGTAATGGTCTCGCCCTGATTAAGCGGTTCTTTCAGATAGAAATTGACGTAGGCTCCGATCTGCGGATTTTGTCCGACAAATTGTTTATCACCCGTCAAAGGCTTGTTGTTCCACGGCCGCCACTGAATGCCGGGACGTGAGTCGAAAACCTGAATATTGCTGGCCAGCGTGGTGTCATTCATCCCTTCAAGGGCCGAGATATCGTCCAGGATCCAGATCGAGCGGCCGTGGGTGGCGAGGATCAGGTCGTTATCACGCGGATGGATCAGGATGTCGTCAACGGGCACGGTCGGCAGATTTGCCTTGATCTGGGTCCAGTTCCCGCCCTTGTTCCAGGACGCAAACAGGCCGAATTCCGTACCGACAAAAAGCAGGTTCTGGTTACGCGGATGTTCGCGGATAACACTGACGATGCCGTTATTCTGCGGCAGGTTCGACGCGATCGACTTCCACGATTCGCCGAAATCCGTTGTCATGTAAACATAGACCTTAAAATCGCCATTTCGATGGCCGTCAAATGTCACGTACGCCGCGCCCGCAGAGGACTTCGATGCAACAACGCGGCTGACATACGTGCCCTTTGGCAGTCCCGGGACCTTGTCAACGACATTTTTCCAGGTAGCAGAATCGCGAGTCACCTGTAAATTGCCGTCATCGGTTCCGGCCCACAAAACGTTGCGATCGACCGGAGATTCCGAGATCGTCGTTATTGTCGGATAATTCTGAACGCCGTCGTGCCGCGAACGAGTATTTTTGTCGGGCACTTTACCCATGATCTGCAAGCCGTTGCGGTCGACATTGGTCGTCAGATCCGGGCTAATCTTTTTCCAGCCGTCTCCGCGGTCCGTCGATTTGAAAACAAAGTTACCGGGGTAATAGATCGTGTTGGAATCATACGAAGAGATCAAGATCGGCGAATTCCACTGAAAACGGTAGCTCTTTTCGTTTTCTTCTTCACGTGGCCGGATGCTCTTGCTTTCGCCGGTTTTTACGTTTCGACGCAGCAGATTTCCGTCCTGCGACTCGGCGTAGACGATATTCGGGTCATTCGGATCGGGCTGGGCAAAGAATCCGTCGCCGCCGCCGATCGTATACCAGTCATCATTTTTGATACCACCGCCGGCTAATGTCTGGCTCGGCCCACACCAAGTATTATTGTCCTGCAAGCCGCCGCAAACCTTGTACGGCACGCTGTTGTCAGCTCCAACCTCATAAAACTGGCCGAGCGGGACGGTGTTTGCATAATCCCATGTGCGGCCGCGGTCATAGGTGATGTTGATGCCGCCATCGTTACCGATCACGAGATTGTTGGAGTCTTTTGGGTTGATCCAGATACCGTGAGTGTCGGCGTGAGGAGAGCGGGCCAGGTTTCCCGTCCAAGTCCGGCCGCCATCCTCTGAATACTGCATCGAAACGCCGGCCATCCAGAGGCGTTGGTCGTTATTTGGGTCGATGCGGATCTGGCTGAAATACATGGGCCGTGGATTTGCGGCTATGTCGGCCTGACGCGTCCACGTTTCGCCCTTGTCGGTCGAGCGATAGATGCCGCCGTTGGCGTGTTCGACCAGCGCATAGACGACATTCGTGTCTTTCGCATAAACCGCGATCGCACATCTGCCGGTTTCGAGCAGTCCATCGGGACGCGGGGTCGGCGCGTTTTCCGTATTGTACGGCATGCCATTGACGATCTTTGTCCACGTGTCGCCGCCGTCGTGCGATTTGTACATGGCGCTGTGCTCTCCGCTACCGTTAAAGCCAAACACTGTGCGTCGGCGTTGATACATGGCGGCGTAGAGAATGGTCGGGCTTTCATGGTCTATTGCGATCTCGGTCGCGCCGGTATCGTCGTTGATCTTCAGCGTATTTGTCCACGTTTTTCCGCCGTCAGTCGTTTTGTAAACGCCGCGGTCGGGGCTCGGGCCCCAGAGGTTTCCGGTCGCTGCGACCCAGACGATGTCTGGATTGGTCGGATGGATAACGACGCGGGCGATGGCCATCGTATTAACCAAGCCCATGTTTTTCCATGTCTTGCCGCCATCCATCGATTTGTAGACGCCGTTGCCCCATGATGAGCTCTGGCGGTTATTAGATTCGCCCGTTCCGGCCCACACGATAGACGGATTAGACGGGGCGATCGCGATATCGCCAACGCTTCCCACGCTTTCCTTATCAAAGATCATGGTCCACGACGTGCCGCCGTTCGTCGATTTCACAATGCCGCTGGCCGCGGTCGCGGCGTAAATGATCCGCGAATCCTGCGCGACAACCTCGATATCATTGATACGTCCGCCCATGGTCGCAGGGCCGATCTCGCGAAATCGCAGGCCCGCGATGGACGATTCAAAAGTAGGCGGCGGCGATGCAGGCCGCGGAGCTGGCGTTGGCGTGGCCTGGGCCCCGGCGAACGAAACGACCGACAATAGTAGTAAAGTGGAAACGCTCAAGCGCTTCACAAAGCCGAATATTCTCATCATTAAATGTCCTCAAAACCGTAATTTGGATCAGAACGGAAAAGAAATTCAAAAGTAGATTGCACTTTGGTGAATTGCTATCAATTTAGTACGGTTCCGCAGGTTTGGCAACCAAATTACTACTGCAAGCCGTAAGTTTACAAAAGTTTACATTGGTAATGACGTCGATATTTGTGAGGTCAAACCCGACAAAATTACAGAACGGCAGATCCGGGGCGTTTAGGTAAAGCAAGACGCTCGCATCGGTAGAGTTGTCCGCCAGGATTGGTAGAGTTATTTGCGAGATTGGTCGAACTATCTTTTCTGACGTTTTCGACGGTTTTTGTGCCCAAGATCATAATTTTCATCCACTTCCCGCCGACTGGTTCCGCCGCCCGTGCCGCCGCCGCCAAATATCCGCTGTTCGCCGCCGCTCACCGCCGCCGCGAAACCCCACCGCCACCCGCCGCGAGCGGAGCTCAAGCCTCCCCCGACTGGAGCACGGGGCGTCCCGCTTGCCAACTTCGAGGCTTCCCCGGCGTGACGGCTCTAAAAGTAAGATAAGTTGAAATGAACCCGGGCACATCAGCGGTTCTCAACGACTTGGCAGACGGGACGCCCCGCGCTCCAGTTATTTTTTACTTGACATTTTGTTTTATCTATGATACGTTGTTTCGCATTATGATAAAACACTGGGAAGAATTCACCATCGGGCCCAAAGACGTTTCATCAGAGCTGCATGTCTCGCTGAACCGCAAGGGCGAAATTTTGATCGGGGCGAATGCCTTTGAGAAATTGGGGCGGCCCGGCCAGGCGGTACTGCTTTTTGACAGGGTAAACCGCCTCATCGGCATCTCACCGGCGAGCAAGATCACAAAACACGCTTACCCGCTGCTCCAGAAATCTGGAGGCCGGCATCGAGTGATACGAGCAAATCGATTCATCCGTCATCACCAGATCCAGGTCCCAAGAACCGTCGCATTCCACACCGCCGAGATCGACGAAGACAGCGTGCTGGTATTAGATATAAAAGCGACCCGAGTGATCGGAAAGGCAAAAGCGTGAGCGGACTGGAGCGCAATCGTCCCGCTTGCCAAGCGGTTGAAACCCGCTAAGGCTCTGGGACTTTTACAACTTGCTAAATGATCGGCGCCGTTACGCCGCAGAAGCTGCGGCGTTGGCAAGCGGGACGCTTGAGCTCCAGTCGGTTATGCGAAATTGAGATCGAATGTGAAGATCGCGCCGGCTTCGTCGTGTTGGATGCCGAAAGTTCCGGTGACGCCTTCGAAACCGTCGGTTCCGGAGCCAGGGACGACATCGCCGTACCAGGGCCCGCCGCCTGAGGCATCGCGGACGCCGTAGTGCATAATGACAAAAGTGCCTTCGCGGCCGTCCGTCTTGGCACTGACGCGTTCGATCACGACGTAGCCGCCGGTCTCGTGCTGGGTCTGCATGAGCAGCCCGTAGCCGACGCTGGTGCCTTCGAGCTCGCCGGAAAATGCCTTACGAATCGTCGCCCGGCCCACGTCAGCTAGCTCATCCACGCCGCCCGAATCCGCGACATCCCAGCCTTTAATTTCGAATGTTGATGTGAATTTCATGGTAATTTCCCTTATTTTGGCTGGATACCGTCTTTTTCCTTTTTGCGTTTTTTGCGAAGCTCGACGGCTTCTTCGGCCGTGAGCGGCTTCGATCTCATCAACGAGAGCGACAGGTCTCGCAGTTCGCTGGCCTGACGCAAACGCCGCGTGATCGCCTCCGACGACATATCAATTTTCTTCATTTTCTAACCTCTGAATGTCGGCAAGATCCTGCGGCCTGCCGGCCTGTTTCTTCATTTTGATAAGTCCATCTCTGGCAACTACTGAAAGGGCTTCCCCCGCAAATTCACGATTCTCGCGGCCTGCCCAAACATCTTCGACATGAGGCGTTACAAGTAGCAAGTCGAGTGAGATCACATCTTCCCCGACGATCTTGGAAACGCGCCTTATCTCGACCGTTCGTTCCTTAAACGAGATATCAAGTCCGCGAATATCAAAACCGACTTCGGCAGCCGCGGCGAATGCCTTATCCAAGGATTCCTCGCGGATCAGGAAATCAATGTCTTGGGTTGCCCTAACCAGTCCGTGAGCCGCGACCGCGAGTCCGCCGCAAAGTGCAAACTCAATATCGTGGCTGTTGAAGACCTCGACCAGGGCGCGAAGTTCTTCAATTAGAACAGACATGCATATACCCTACTTTCTTCATCCTTAGATCTGTTATGGCCATTTACACCACTCAAGGATAGGTTCATACCGCCTCCAATTTTGTCTTGAGGCGTTTTAGAGCTTTCTTGTTATTCAAAAGTTTTTCGATCGGATCCGCCATTTCAGCGTCTTGAATGGAATCACGCAGTGTTTGATTGATAAGCGTTTGATATCCCGTGCGTGAACTTTCGGCCTGTGCTTTAAAATGCTCGATTATGTCCGGATCAAGCATGATGGTGATGGGTTTCTTGTTCTCCCTTCGTTTCGGTTCTCCCAAAAAGGCGGGACGTGTAATTCGTCTTAGTCCTCTTTTACTTGCCTCTTCAGAAGTCTCGAGATACTCGTAATCGCTATTTTTTGCACTGCTCATATTCTCGTACCGCCCACTTTTCTGCCTTCCATGCGGTTATCAATCGGATGCCATCGCCCTCGGGGGTAAAGGTAATGTAAACCAGCCCGTACTTTGCAAAGATCGCGATGAGATTGAAACGGATCTCGGATGCGGTCGAATGCTCAACATCCTCGAAATAGACCCCAAAGTCGTCATCAAACGCATCGGTGATGAGCTCGAGATCGATGCGATGTTCTTTAAGAACTTTTAGTCGTTTTGGCTCGTCCCACAAGAACATAGCCTATACGTATAATATATGTATGTCAATCTTTTCAGCTAGCGACCGGCGGCGGTTCCATTACTAAGCCGCATGTTTTGCAAGTTCGCAAATTCTCATCGCCGTAGAATTTACGGAAAACGCCCTGAAACTGTGTGGTGATATCGTCTAGCTGGAAATATTCTTCGTACAGCTTGCTGTTGCAGTTTTCGCAGAACCAGAGGAGGCCGTCGAGTTCGCCTATCCGGCGTTTGCGTTCGATCACGAGGCCAATGGTGTTTGCCGGGCGGATGGGATTGTGCGGAATACGCGGCGGGAGGAGGAACATTTCGCCTTCTCGTATCGGCACTTCAACAGCCTTACCATTTTCCTGAATTTGGACCTTGATGTCGCCCTCGAGCTGGTAAAACAGCTCTTCGCCATCGTCCCAGTGATAGTCTTTGCGAGAATTCGGCCCGCCGACGACCATCACGATAAAATCGCCGTCGTCATAAACACACTGATTCCCCACCGGCGGTTTGAGCAGATGACGGTGCTCGTCGATCCATTGTTTGAAGTTGAAAGGTCTTCGAATCATAAGAATTGCCCACGAAAAGCACGAAAGGCACTAAATAGGAAATTTCTACACGACGATTCTCTCATATTCCAGTCTTGGGTGGTGGCCAAAATTTACTAGAAGAGCGAGGCGGAATTTGTTGGCGTGGAGGTAATTTAAGCACTGTGAACGATGTTCGTCAATGAGTTTCGAAAGGGCTTTCAGTTCAACGATGATCGTACCGTAACACACGAAATCGGCACGGAAAAACTGTTCGAGTTTCGTGCCCTTGTATTCCATTTCGATCTTAGGTTGAGCGATGAAGGGAATCCCCTGCAATGCAAATTCCAGGGCGAGGCATTCCTGATAGACCGGTTCCGTAAAACCACAGCCTTTCGACTTGTAAACTTCAAAACAAGCACCGATTATCTTGTACGATTCATCAGGATAAATTAATTCGGCCATAAAACTGCCAACGAAATGCACGAAATAAAGAAAAAATCTAAAACACACTGCAGTGTTCAATACTATCCATTTAGAAGATCCTAATGCATTTTATACCACGGTTTCTCTTATTCTTTTTAGTTACTTTCGTGCTTTTCGTGGGCACTTTCTTAAAGCGTAGAAAGCTTTTCGACCGTTCGCCAATTGCGGCCGGTGACGGCAAGTTTTAGCTTTTTCTCGAGGTAGCTCTTACCAAGAAGGCTGTCGATCACTCCCTTTGGAAGATGGCAATAGAGCTCGCGGCCGATGACCGTGTAACCTTCGCCTTCGGGGGCGGCAGCGAGAAGTTGTTCGAGCTTTTCGGCGGGCATTTCTTCTCTTAGAAAGAGAACGTGCATTTCCTTGTGGCTTTCGAATTGGCCCTCGTACGGATTGCTCGCAAGGATGTCGGCGATCGCGCTTTGTTCGCGGATCATGACAGGGATCTGTTTGGCGAAGTGCTTTTCTATGGCTTGCTCGATTTTCGCGGTTAGTTTCTCTTCAGCGGCGTTCGGTGATTCGCCCTTGCTGACGCGCGGTCTTTCGCAATCAAAGGCGATGTTGCCGCTGTTGATGTAGGTAACGACGTTCTCAAAGCCGAGTTCCTCGAACACGGCTTTGAGTTCCGTCATCTTGATCATCGTGTTGCCGCCGACATTGATGCCGCGGAGAAGGGCGATGTAGCGCATAGAGTTAGCTATTAATGGTAAATGGTTAATGGATAACCATTCACCATTTACCATTACCATTCACCACTTCCTAAAGCGTGCTCATATCGATCACGAATCGATAACGAACGTCAGCCTTGATCGTGCGTTCGTAGGCTTCTTCGATCTTGGTGATCGGGATGACTTCGACGTCGGAGGTGATGTTGTGTTCGGCGCAGTAGTCGAGCATTTCCTGCGTTTCCTTGATGCCGCCGATGCTTGAACCGGCGAGCGTGCGGTTGTTGCCGGCGAGCGAGAAGGCTCGGGCTGAGACCGGATTTTCAGGCAGACCGACCAGCACCATCGCACCGTAAACGTCCAACAGGTTCAGATACATATCCATCTCGTGATCTGCCGAAACGCAATCGAGGATGAAATTGAACGTGCCTTTGAGCGGTTTGAGGTTGGCTTTGTCGCTGGTCACGACGAAATGATGGGCACCGAGTTTGAGTGCATCGTCCTTTTTCGATGGCGAGGTGCTCAGAACCGTGACCTCGGCTCCCATCGAAACGGCTAGCTTGACGCCCATGTGGCCGAGCCCGCCGAGGCCGACGATGGCGACCTTACTGCCCGGGCCGACCTTGTAATGTTTCAGCGGCGAATAGGTCGTAATGCCCGCGCACAGAAGCGGAGCGACGGCCGCGAGCGGTTGATCGGACGAGACTTTTAGTGCGTAGGCTTCGTCTACGACGTGATGCTTCGAATAGCCGCCGCGCGTCGGCGTCACTTTATCCATCTCGGTACCGTTATACGTTGCAGCGGTGTGCACCTTACAAAACTGCTCCTGATCGGCTTTGCACGCCGAGCACTCGCGGCACGAATCAACAAAACAGCCCACACCGGCGAGATCGCCGAGCTTGAATTTTGTCACCGCACTCCCGACCTTAGAAACGCGGCCAACGATCTCGTGGCCCGGAACCATCGGGTAGATCGACGGCCCCCATTCCTGCTTCGCCTGGTGGATGTCCGAATGGCAAATGCCGCAAAACTGGACGTCGATCAGAATGTCATGATCGCCGAGATTGCGGCGTTCGAAATTGAACGGGACGAATTTTGCATTCGCGTCGTGTGTGGCGTAACCCCTTGTTTCTATCATTTTTTCTCCTATCTCTACTAGTTTATCGTTGCGATCACTTTCAGCTCGATCGCTATCGGCGTTGGCAGCGAACTGATCTCGACCGTCGTGCGGCATGGCTGATTATCGGCAAAATATTCCGCGTAAATGCGGTTGTACGTCGCAAAATCGGCCTTCATATTCGTCAAGAAAACCGTCACATCGACGATCTTGTCCCACGACGAACCGGCGTCCTCGACGATGTATCTAACATTCTGAAACACCGACCGACATTGCGTTTCGATGTCGTAGGAAACGATCTCGCCCGCATCGTTCAGCTCGACGCCGGGTATCTTTTTCGTACCCCTTTCACGCGGGCCGACACCTGATAAAAACAGCAGATCACCGACACGGCGTGCGTGCGGATACAAGCCGACAGGCTCGGGAGCTTTGGACGAATTAAGCGGTTCACCGTTCATAGATCGACTCAAACGAATAAAAATAAGTCTATCAGGAATGTTGGCTGTTAGAACAGTACGGGCGTGAATCTAAATGCAGTGAGCTGCACGAATTTGTTATCGTATAATCTCCGTAGGAGTCTTCAATATGTCACTTCTTACTAAACTTGCATTGGGAACAATGGTTATCGTTGCGGTCGGGTGCGGTATCGCGAGCAGCTCGGGCAAAACTGCCGATCTGCGCGAGGTCGTCCCGGCGGTCGATACGCAGCCGAATGCGGAAGCACCTAAATCTACGCAGGTCGCGGTATTCGCGGGAGGCTGTTTTTGGGGAGTCGAGGGCGTTTTTGAGCACGTAAAAGGCGTGATCGATGTCAGATCAGGCTACTCCGGCGGTGATGCAAAAACCGCGGACTACGAAACGGTCAGCAGCGGCGATACCGATCATGCTGAGGCCGTTCAGATCACTTTTGACCCGGCAAAGGTCACATACACCCAGCTTTTAACGATATTCTTCTCGGTTGCGCACGACCCAACGCAGCTTAATCGTCAGGGCCCTGACACGGGACGGCAGTACCGCTCAGCTATATTCTTCGCAAACGAAGAGCAGAAAAAAGCGGCTCAGGCCTATATCGAAGCGATCGACAGATCAAAGGCCCTGCCAAAACCGGTCGTTACCGAGGTCGTTCCGCTCAAAAAGTTCTACGAAGCCGAGGCGTACCATCAGGATTTCATGAAAAAGAATCCGAATCATGGGTACATAGTTGCCCACGACAAGCCTAAGGTCGAAGATCTCAAGAATCGATTTCCTGAGTTTTATGTAGAAAAGTAGACGGTTCTAAACACTCCCATCGCTGTTTTCCATCGTCAATATAGATGCCAAGAGCCCAACGCCTATCAAAGCAAAGCGGATGGGTTCGTGAAAGACCCAGCGAGCGACCAGCGGCTCAAGTACTGCCGGATCGTAATTGCCCGCTCCGATATAGAAGTTAGTGGGCAAAAAAACGGCGTATGTGTAGACCGCATAAATGACGACGACAAGAATAGCCGTGGACGCGAAGATGATCGCAATCTTCCCGCACTTCAATATCGAAGCTAGGCCGACGATCGAGAAAATAAACGAACTACCAACCGTAAGGTTGTAGTAGTCCGCCGGACTGGCAAGACTGAAGAACTGATTGTATTTCGTAACGTCGGCGATAGCCCCGGATTTCCAGTTGGGCACGACGACGATTAATTCATAAAGATGCCCCGCAAAAAAGCTCGCAAACGACAAGACCATTAACCATAGAACGACCTTTCTCATCACATTAACCTCGGGAGCTGAATTTCAATTCAAAAGCTACCTGGATCTCTCGGTCCAGATCTGAACCAAGGCTACCAGAGTATCGGTTGATTTTTCCAGCCCTTTTTTCGAGTTGAACTCGAGCTTACCATGAAAATTATGGCCGCCCGTGAATAGATTCGGCGTTGGCAAGCCCATTGCGGTCAAACGTGAACCATCCGTTCCGCCTCGTATTGGGCGAAGTTCTGCTTTAATTCCGGCCCTTTTTGCTGCTTCGATCGCGTAGTCGGTGAGCTGCGGATAGTTTTTGAGCACCTCTTTCATATTGAGATAGCCGAGCACGCTGGCGTATTCGATCTTGACGTTCGGGAATTTCTTCTGCGTCGCGGCCATCACGCGCCTGATCGCTTTTTCCTGGCCGGCAAGCCCGGCGATGTCGAAATTGCGGAGCAGTATTTTCACAGTCGAAGTCTCTTCCGTCATGTTCGACGAATACGGGTGAATAAAACCAACGCGGCCGGCGGTCGTTTCGGGACGGTTCGGGACCATGGCGGGAAACCGCGAAAGGAAATCGCCCGCAGCGTATGAAGAATTGATCATGATTCCCTTCGCCGTGCCGGGATGCGTAGATTTGCCGCGAAATGTAACAGTCGCGGTTCGAGCCGACCAAGTCTCGTTCGAGATATCGCCAAGCTGTTCGCCATCAACGGTATAAGCGAACTTTGCTCCCCAGCCCGCGATATCAAACTTTTCGATACCGCCGCCCACCTCTTCGTCGGGTGTGAAGGCGATGGCGATGTTGCCGTGCTTGATCGACGGATTCTGCTTCAAGGTGTCGATCATCGTCATGATCTCGGCACAACCGGATTTGTCGTCAGAGCCGAGCAGCGTCGTGCCGTCTGCCGTAATGATGTCGTCGCCGATGAGGTTTTTGAGATCAGGATTCTGCTTTACCGTGATGACCTGCGTTTTGTCGTTCGGCAAAACAATGTCGCCGCCCTGGTAATTCTTGTGGATAATGGCGTTAACATTCGCTCCGGAAACCGCCGGCGACGTGTCCATGTGAGCCATGAAGCCGATCGTCGGCACGGAGGAATTGTCCGCAAGATTCCCCGGAACCATCCCGTAAACGATTCCCCACTCACTGATCCGCACGTTCTGAACGCCGAGATCTTTCAGCTCTTTCGCCAGCAGATTCGCCAGATCGAGCTGCTTTTTCGTGCTCGGCGGAGCCGGTTGATCCTCAGCCGACTGCGTATCGATCTTAACGTATCGAAGAAAGCGCGACATCGCGGATTCGGCCGGCGGATTTTGCTGAGCAAGCGAAACTATCGAAAAAACCAGAACCAAAACAAAGCTGTAAAAACCTTTCATAATTCAATATTACCCCAATGCGTTCAGAAATTAACTTCACCGATACCGCTCGAGTTCAAATTCGATATCCTGCGGATATTCGATTGCGACCGGCACGGCGAATGAGCCTTTTCGGCTGATCGCGCTTCGCAGATTGTATAGAATATCTCCCGTCTTTGGATCGCGAATGAAGAACTCGAACGCGCCTCGATCCGCAAATCGAAAGAGAGCTCCATCGTTAGCCACATCGGGTAATCGCACCTTGAACCGCCCGTCGGCCCCAACATCGACCGCGTCGATGCGGTTTGGCCCTATCATGCAATCGGGCAGGCCGAGGAATTCGCACTTCCAGTGTGCCCAATACTCTACGGTTAGCCAGCGTTCATTCTTCGCGAGTCTTTCCGGCGATCGGATCTTGCCGCGAAACTCGATGGTCCTCGACCTGCGGAGTCGGGTGCGGATGACGCTTTCGCTTTTCGCGAGGTCAGGAATATCGAGTATCTGCGTCCGGCATCTTGCTCCTCTGATCATCAACTTGAGCGATGTCGCGGGCATTCCGTATCGAACGGTCGGTATATCGTATCGCGAGAATCGAGAATCGGTCTTAATAAAGCTGCTGTAACCGCCAAACGCTCCGGCGATGAAAAACTCGACCGACATTTCCCCCGGCGAACACGCTCCAGACAACTCGAGAATATAGCTTTTCTTTGGCGGTTCATTCTGGCCATGCAGATGCAGAGCAAAAACGAAAAGCAGGCTTAATGTCGTTAGCGTCGATCTCAAACGCATTTTGTTCGATCC
Source organism: Acidobacteriota bacterium (assembly GCA_016703965.1). Classification (NCBI taxonomy): domain Bacteria; kingdom Pseudomonadati; phylum Acidobacteriota; species Acidobacteriota bacterium. Next base: position 317,485 of record JADJBB010000002.1, on the reverse strand, counting down.
GGTCTCCTGAAATATCCGATCAACCGCCATTCGGTTTGAACTGCGGGTAAAATTTCTTGTATCCGAGCAGCCGTGCTGTCGGTGCAATGACAAAACGCATCGTTTTTTGCACGGGCAACGGCGGGCCGTCGGCTATCCAGGAATCCGCATCGGTGCCATAAACCGAAAGCTGCATCATGATCCGCGGCACGCCCGGCCCATTTGGATAAGTATCCATAAAACCGTACAGCTGCGAAAGCAGGTACCCGAATTCCACCGGTAGCGTCTTGGGGTCGTCGCTCTCGACGATCACGGTCTCGGCGGTTTCATTGAATGGCTTATGCTTCGTCATCGGCGGGATCGAGATCGTCTCGCCAGCGTGAAGCGTCCGCTTTTCGCCGCTCACTAAGATGCTGAGCGTACCGCTTTTGACGGTAAACTTTTCCTCGAACGCCTCATGAAAATGCTCCGGCGGCCCGGCGGCGTTCGGCAGAACCACGAGACGTGTCTGCAGCCAACCGTTACCCACTGAGAGAACAGTTTGATCGAATCCTTCGGCCCTGCTGAACAGTTTATCGCCGGGCCTGAAATAATTTGCGTAGTCGATCTTAGGTTGCGCAAATACCAGGTCGCTCAAGATAGCTCCGCCTAGAATGTAGATAACACCAACCGCCAAAAGCCCCAGAATTATTCGTTTGATAGTACTCATATTGTCTCCTCAAACGAAGCATGCACATATCAATGTCGCCAGTCGGCTAGATGCGAATACAGACGTTCTTTTCCTCAGTAAAGAACCTCAGAGCCTCAAACCCGCCTTCCCGGCCGACGCCGCTTTCTTTCATGCCGCCGAATGGCGTTCGCAGATCGCGGAGCAGCCAGCAGTTGATCCAGACGATGCCCGATTCGAGCTTAGCTGCTACGCGATGGGCACGGGAAAGGCTTTCAGTCCAAACCGTCGCCGAGAGACCGTAACGCACACTGTTAGCAAAACCCAAAACCTCGTCCTCAGCGTCGAACGGCATGATCGTCACCACGGGGCCGAAGATCTCTTCCTGATTCGTCCGGCAATCGTGCGGTAACCCCTCGATAACGGTCGGCTCGATGAACCAGCCTTTAGAATGCTGAATGCTGAATGCTGAATGCTGAATACCGCCTTTCAAGATCGTTCCGCCCTCGGCTTTTGCGAGTTCGATGTACGACATTATTTTGTCAAAATGCTGCTTCGAGACGATCGCACCGACATCTGTGTCGGCTGCCAAAGGATCGCCAACCTTTAAGGCGGAAACTCTCTCGATGAAGTCTCTTTTGAATCGCTCGTACAGCGGCCGCTCAACAAATATCCGCGAACCGCACAGGCAGATCTCGCCCTGATTTGAGAAAGACGAGCGAACGGTTGTCGCCAGCATTTCTTCGTAATTGCAGTCTGCGAAAATTATGTTTGGATTCTTACCGCCGAGTTCGAGCGAAAGTTTTTTGAACATCGGAGCGGCAACGCGGGCGATCTCTTCGCCGGTCTTTGTGCCGCCGGTGAATGAGATAGCCTTGACGTCTTTGTGAGCGACGATCGCCGAACCGACCTTTGGGCCTAGTCCGTGGACGATATTAAGCACTCCGGCGGGCAAACCGGCTTCGATACAAAGTTTTGACAGCAGATAAGCCGTCATCGGCGTCACTTCGCTGGGTTTCGCGACGACTGTGCAACCGGCAGCAATAGCAGGTGCGACCTTCCATGTAAAAAGGTAGAGCGGCAGGTTCCACGGCGATATGCAGCCGACGACGCCGAGAGGCTGCCGCAGTGTGTAGTTGATCGCATTCTGTCCAACGCTGTCATGCGATTCATTGGCGGTGTGCATTGCCGCCGTCGCGTAGAACTTAAAATTAGCGACCGCCCGCGGAATATCGACCATTCGGGCAAGCGAAACCGGCTTTCCCTGATCAACGCTCTCGGCCAAGGCGAGCGGCTCCAGATCACGCTCGATCAAAGCGGCCAGCCGCATCAAAATATCATGTCGCACTTCCGCCGAGGTTGATGACCATTCCGAAAATGCAGCGGACGCCGCTTGCACTGCACTCTCGACGTCGCGCTCATCCGAATCCGGTATCAATGAATAAACCGCACCGGTCGACGGGTCGAAATTACCCAGATATTCCCCCGAAACAGGGCTAACTAACTTTCCACCGATGTAGTTCTGCAGGTGATCCATTCTATGTTCGAAAGGTCTTCTAAATTTAGCCGACTTCAGCTATTCTACCAACGTTAACAAAATAATTTGACCACAATCGGCGTGTTTTTACGCTCTATTCTTTGAAGGCTTTAATTTCGCTGTTGTCATTTTGCTTTGAATTAGCACATGGCATCGAGAATTAATAAAAATATGACCAAAGTCTGTCCAAAATGCAGTTTACCTAATCCGGCCGAAGCCGCTTTTTGCCACAATTGCGCTACGCCGCTTAACGCTCCCGGTATCGGAACCCAGCAACAGCAGCCATGGCCGCAGAATCCTGTTGCGGCTCCAGTAATGGGCGGCCAGGCTTACGTGGCAGCCTCGCCTGCCACGCAAAAGCCATTGATCGCTATGCTGCTCTCTGTCGGCGGACTTCTCTGCTGCGGGCCCCTCCTCGGCGTTCCCGGTGCGATACTCGGATGGCTCGAGCTGCAAGCCATCCGCGAAGGCAGATCGCCCGGGGATGGAAAGATGATGTCGCAGATCGGCCTATGGGTCGGTATCGCGGCGACGGTCATCCATATCGGAATTTGGGTCATCTGGGTTCTACTCTCGGCCATCGCGGGCGGTGGTGGATATTAATGGCTAACGATCCGCAAAATTTACCTGTCTGCTCGAACGGCCATCGTCAGCCCGCTCATGGCTCGCGATTCTGCATTTACTGCGGAACTGGAATGGCGGTTCAGGCACCCCAGCCTCAGCAGCCACAAAATCAGCAGTGGCAGCAGCCGCAAGCACATCAAGCCCAGCTTCAGCCACCGAATTACGATCAGAACTATCAGCCGCAGCCGCAGTTTGTGCCGCAGCCAGCAATTTGCCGTACGTGCGGTGGTGATGGCCGCGGCCTGTCGGAAAAGTCGGTAGTCTGTAAGGAATGCCGCTGGCTTCGTCCGCTCGTTCCGGGCTACCAGATCGACAATTCAGCTTTTGCCTGGGCTGCAGACGCCAAGGCAATGGCGGCTCTGAAGGCTGCAAAGCCATTGAATGCCGCCGCTAAAGCCGTTTCGGAAAAGGTCGGACGACGCTGGATCGAGGTATCATTTAACGGCATCTTATTGGGCGAAAAGCAGATGCCGCAAGTTTTCGGTCAAGCCGTTCGGGCGGCTCGCATCCTCGGAATGTCGCACATGCCCGACATTTACCTCTCGGGTGACCGTCCGTGGGATTGCCTGACCTTCGGCAGCGACAAGAACTCGTTCATTGTCATTGGTTCTGCTGTTGCGGGTAATTTTCAGGGTGTCGATATGCTCTATCTCCTTGCCCGCGAAATGGGCCACTGCAAAGCGGGACATGCCCTATGGAAGACGGTTATTCGATTCTTCCTCGGCGAACAAGGCCCCGCGAAAGGATTTATGGCGGGCGGTATCTTTAACGCTATCCTTAGCCCCTCGGCCCTGATCGGAGGAGCAGTCGAAATGCCGCTGCTCGCCTGGGCACGCCAGGCTGAGATCACTGCGGATCGCGCAGGTCTACTCGCGGTTGGAAGCGAGGAGGTCGCACGACGAACGCTTTTGTCGTGGTCGCTGAAATCTTCGTTCATTTTCAAGCAGATAAATATCGAAGCCTGGCTCGAACAGCAGCGTGAGGACGATGGCGATCTGCTGCGGCTTTCGGAACTTACGACAACCTCGACGCCCTATCTCGGGCCACGTTTAAAGCTTCTGAATCAATTTGCTAACGGCCCTGAATTCGCTCGAACGGCCTCGTGGATCAAGCAGGCCTTGATGAAAAACGCTCCGCCCAAGCCTGCTCCGGTGCCGCCTCCACCAAAGCCAAAAGCTCCGACCGAGATCAAGATCAAATGTTCTGCATGTAAAGCCCCACTGCGTGTACCGATCTCTGCGCTCAAGGGCAAGCAAAAACTTTCGGTCAAATGCCCGAGTGCAGGGTGCGGTAAGGTAACCGATATTCAAAAAAGGATCAAACCGGCCGAGCCAAAAGCTCCTCCGGCAAAAATAAAAGAGGAGAACCAAAACTATGGCGAATGAACAAGACCCAACAACGATCATTGACGAAAAGGATTTCGAGATAACGACCGCTCCCGGCGATGAAAGCTCGTTAGCAGACGAGATCGTCGAGGCATTGTTTGACAACGGTGCGGCAGAGACCGAGGTCACATACGCGGATACCGACGGCGATGGAAAGATCGACGCCGGTGCTGCTGATACCGCCGGCGACGGCGAGCTTGACACCATCGCCGGCGACACGGACGGCGACGGAAAGGTCGATGCTGTTTCGGCTGACACCGACGGCGACGGCAATCTGGACGTGATCGTCATGGATACGGATGGCGACGGAGCCATTGATGCCGCGGGTGCGGATACGGATGGCGACGGACAGATCGATGTCGCTATGCTCGATACGGACGGCGATGGTGAATTTGATGTCACCTATACCGACGCTGACGGAGACGGCGAATTTGAGATCGAAACAGCCGAAGGTTTGCCTACGGAAGAAGAACTTTCGACAAATTCCATCGAATTCACCGTCGGCGAAGACGGCTTTCCGGTATCTGATACAGCTGGTGAAGAGTTTACCGGAGATTACGCCGTTGGCACCTCGTACAACCAAGGCAGCGAGCCGGTTTATGCGGCTTCGGTAACCGATCCAACGAGAGAAACGGCGGAAGATCCGGCTTTGGCCGAACAGCAGGCACACGCAGACGCCGCCAGCGAAGCTCAGGCAAAAGCCGATGAATTTGTTGCGCAAGGAGATTACGCGGCCGCGGCCGAAGCGAGAGAGGTTGCGGAGAATGAGTCTTATGCGGCGGGCGATTCGTCGATGCTCGGCGCATCGGATTCGGGTGATCTGGATAACGCCGCTTATAAGCAGGAACTTGCAGACGACTACCGCACACAGCAAGCCGAGCACATCGCCGCGGGCGATTATGAAGCTGCCAAAGAAGATGCTCTGAACGTCGGCTATCAGACCGGCGATGCGGACTATCTCGCAAGCGGATCAGACCACACCGGTCAAGCAGACCAGGACGCTTCTAATCTTGGCAATGCGGTCTACCAGGAAAAGAACGCTGACTATTTTGCCGACAACGCCGAATGGTACGCCCAGCAAGGCAACACCGACGCCGCCCAAAGCAGCCTCGATAACGCCGCCTCGTATCAGGAGTCCGCCGACACATACGCGGCCTCTGCTGATCCGGCCTCACCGATGTACGATGTCGATCCATCGTCGGCGGTGGACGTCGGGGGCGGATATGATATGTCAGCGGTCGATACGGGATTTGATGCCGGAGCAGATATGTCGACGCCGGTTTCATACGATTCCGGAACGGACGACGGAACGGTGTAGCTTAATTTTTTTTCTGATCATAGAGGATGACTGAGAAGTAAGGACAATAGGAGAGTAACCACGAAATAACGCCAAAAAGAACACAAAAATGAAATATTTTTTGATCTTTTTAGTATTATTTCGTGGTTATCTTCTTCTTATTCTGACTTTTCATGCATTCTCTTTTTTATTTGGATATACGTCCGTAGCGTTTCAGGATCTCTTTAACCTTGTCGAGCGGCAAGGCGTCGATCGTGCGGCCGTTGCCGGTGACCGTTGTCGCCTTGAATAACGAATTGAGTATCGCCTCCTCCGTTGCCTCGATCGCGGCTTGGAAGAGCGGTGACATTGCGTCATTTCCGAGGACCGTGATCGAGCGCTTTGGGTCCGAAGCTTTGATGCGGTTCTGGGTAGAAAATGCTATCGCATAATCGCCGCTGCCGTTGGTCATCGATGAACCGGTTCGGGCGAGGCCGGACATGGTTCGCTCGGCAAGTCGTCTTAAAAGCCGATGATCGAGTGGCGCGTCGGTCGCCACAATGATGATGATCGACCCATCCGCTCTGTCAGAACCGGCTGCGTAAGAGGGCGGAACGGCCGACTGCTCAGAAACTGCCTCTTTCAAATAATACCTGCCTAATTCCTGACCGACGGGCACGCCGTCAACGCTGAGGACGCCGCCAAAATTTGTCTGAACAAGTACTCCGAGCGTGTATCCGCCGAGCGATTGCGGCAGCTTTCGCGACGAGGTCCCGATTCCTCCCTTCCAGCCGAACGCGACGGTTCCCGTTCCGGCACCGACGGAGCCTTCGTCGACCGAACCGATTTTTGCGTTCTTCAGTGCGGCAAATACGTCCTCCCTCGCGATCGGACGGCTGCGAATGTCATTCAGCCCGCCGTCATTCGTCTCAGCGACCAGTGGATTGATCGATCGCACCTCCTGATTGCCGGGCAGAGCGAGCATGTAGTCGATCAGGAAATCAGCGGTTTTTGGAACCGAAAGGGTCGAGGTCAACAGGATCGGCGTCTCGATCTCGCCAAGCTCATTGACCTGCGTCGAACCCGCGAGTTTGCCAAAACCGTTGCCAACGTAAACTGCTCCCGGAACTTTCTCCTGAAACAGATTGCCCGAATGCGGCAGTATCGCGGTCACGCCCGTCCGCACGTTATCGCCCCGAACGATCGTCGTCTGTCCGATGCTGACACCGGCAACATCCGTGATCGCGTTAAGCGGCCCGGTGGGAAGAATGCCGATCTTAATACCAGTATCGCGAACGCGTGGTCGCGTCTCCTGAGCAGATCCTGACGCAGCATATAGAAACACTAAAGCCGCAGCAATAACGATCTTTTGAGCTAGCCGCATATTTAAATAGTATCTGCATCTCGTTCTTTACCGAGATTCATACAAAAGGCGCAGGTTACACCTTTGCGAAAGTTAACCCCGTTTGCCCCTGATATTTGCCGCCGCGGTCTTCGTAACTTACGCCGCAGTCTTCGTCCGATTCGAAAAATAAAATCTGGCCGATACCTTCGTTGATGTAGACACGCAGCGGCAGATTAGCCAGATTTGCGATCTCAACGACCAGGCGTCCGGTCCAGCCGGCTTCGAGCGGCGTCGTATTTACGAGCAGCCCGGCGCGGGCGTAGGTTGATTTGCCGAGGGCGACACCGGTGACATTTCGCGGCATTTTGAATGTCTCGACCGTGACACCGAGGCCGTAATGATGAGGCGGAAGGAGATAGTATTTAGCACCATCCTCAGCCTCATGCACCTGAGGCTCGATAAGGGAAAACTGCTCGTCAAATCGTTTTGGATCGATCTCTTTTGCGTGGACCGACGAGAAGATGCGGAAGCCATCGTCCGCCAGACGCATATCATATCCATAGCTCGAACAGCCCGCCGAGATGATCCGCTTGCCGTCTGCCTCGCGCACAAGCTGCGGCAGAAATGGCGTGATCATATTCTCTTCCTCCGCCATTTTACGCAGCCAGATATCTGATTTTATTGTCATAATTTCAGCGACGGGCACCCAACGGCCGTCGGTCTAATTCAAAAAAAAAAGGTGATAAACCTTGGTAGTTTACCACCTAAAAAAAGTCATAACCACCTGTGTCGGGTGTAAGACTCTCGATCTTTGCTACTTTATTTTTCAGAGCGGCGTCACAAGCCTGTCCAATTTCATATTCCCGACTCCGACTACAAATTTAAGCGGTGCTCCGCCGACACCGGCCTTGGCAATGATCGACTTGTCGGTAAAGGGAACCTTTCGATCGCGCGGTTTAAGGTCAGGAATATGATTTTCGATCATTCCGGTCCGCAGGATCGTGGCATCGATCTCAGCACTCATGTTTGACGGGAACTTCACGTTCAGGTCCCCGGCGGCAACCTGGACATCAGTGTATCGTCCGCGCCAACCTCGAACGCCGAACGCTACATCAAGTGTTCCCGTGCCGATGATCAGAGTCGTGTTTCCGGCGATAATCTCAACATTCGCCTTTGATTCAATGAAGTTCGCACGGATCGAGCCCTCGACACCCGCGATCGAGAGATCCCCTTTTCCGCCATCTATTTCAAGATCGGAATACCGCGGGACCGATATGACGTAGTTGAGCGTAAAGGGCAGGCCGATCAGCTGTTTTGGAAAATTCTTGGGCAGTTTCTTCAGGCCGAATTTGTTGTGAACGCCAACCGTGATGACGCTCGTCCGGATCGCACTCTCATCAGTAATAAAGCCGGTAACCTCAGCGATCCTTGCCAAGTCAGCCTCGTTTGCCGCCTGAACTTCGATCACAGCCGTGATCTCGATCTCATTCTTCGCCCAGCCCTGCACCTTGATCGAGCCGCTCGGAGCTCCATTGATAACTACGGTGCCGCCGGAGCCGAAATCAAAACGATCGGTTTTCGTTGTGGTGCGTTTCACCATGTTCGGAGCCTGGCCGAAACCTGCGATGGAAAACGCCATTACAACGAAAAGCCCTAAAAGCAAGGATATTATGTTTTTCATTTGATTTGATGGGTGCGGAGAGTACTACCACAACTATGATATGGCCTGCGGTGTTAAAGGGTCAACAAAATTCGACCGGCCATCATCGGCTAAAGAAACCGATCCCGCCACGCTGATTGGTGACAGTCAGGGTTGCACTGCCGCTGCCGAAGGTTCCAATGACCCGGCGGCCGTCACTGACGCGGTTGAGGTTGGCGTTATCGAAGCTGCCGAGAGAGATGTTCCGTGAGGAGGGTGCCGTTGCGACGAGTTTGAATGACGAGGTGAATGGGATGCGGAGATTGATGGTACCTTTCATTGATGCAAAACGGTATTTGCCATCTTCCTGTATCTCACCGTCGAAGAAGATATCGCCCATCGTGTTCTCAGCTGAGACCGCCGTGGCGTATATGTTCGTCAGCGTAATATCACCTTCGCTTGTGATGTGGGCTCGTACCAGGCCGCTGCGAACGTTTGAGACCTGGAGGTTCCCGATACGGGTTTCGATGTCGACCTTGGAGTTGTAGGGAACTCTGATGTTGAAATTCACATTCCCCGTGTCACGTCCCTGATTATCACGAAGCAGATTGATATCGATAACTCCGCTCAGGCTCTGGGGAGCGATATTTGCGGCTGGAGCTTCCATGGAAGCTACAATGGAAACCTCTGGCCGATTCCAGCCTTCGACTGTGACAGTTCCGGTCTTATTGATCAGGACAAGGCGAATATCCTGGCCGGCAGGATAAACGCGGGCGAACCGCTTTTGGGCGTAGCTTTCACCAGCAAAAACAGACAAGAAAAAAACTACGGCCAGAAGCATCGTAGTTTTCGCCGGACCTTTCCGTCCGATTTTTTTAAAAACTCTGAACAACATCACTTAAAACTAAAGGTCTGCAAAATCGCGCAGCAAATTCATCTTATCAGTCATTACCGCATCGAGCATTTCGCCGGAAAGTTCATCCTCCGGGTCCTGCTGCAGGATCGTAGTGTATTCGTGGACTGATTCGTTGATCACCTGCAGATTGCGATCGAATGCATCTCGGGTCGTACGGTTCCACTGTTCACGTCGGCTCTGGACGCGTGCATTCCAATATTCGATGGCCGCCTGCTGTTCCTTGAGCCGAGTTTCGCGAGCCTGCTGCGGTGTTTCCATCAACCCGACACGGCTTAATACTTTTTCAAAAGTCGTCTGGTTAGCTTTCGACCGCGTCGTAAAATCGTCGGTCGCAGGCTGAGTATAATTCCTTATCGCTACTATCGTCAGCAGCGAACTGATCACGCCTACGCAAATGACGGCCGCCGACAACTGCATGAAAGAAAGCTGCCAAAAACGCCCTTTCGGCGGTTCCGGCAGAGCCGGCGGTGCGGCCTTTGCTTTTGCTTCTGTTTCAATAATATTGTTGATGCGGCACCACAGAGCTTGCGAATTCGGCGGCACGACCTCGCTGGCCGCTTCATTGGCACAAACATCGAGTATCGACGAAAGATCTTCACAAACGAGCGCACATTCGGCACAAACTGCCAGGTGCATTCGCACGTCGGCCGCCTGACTCTCGTCAAGCTCGTTGTCCATAAAGGCACCGATCAGATCTTTACACTTGTCGCAATTCATATGGAACGAAAGGGTCGCCCGCCTCAAGTATTCAAACCTAATAGATTAACCAACACCCAATAAAGTTGCCCTGTTGACTGATATTTTGGCACAAAAAACACGAACAGCGTTTCCAGTGTTCGTGTCCTTAGGGTTGTGCTCCACTATTATCCCTGCTGCTTGATCAAAAGCCCGCGAAGTTTAAGCCTTGCCTTGTGAAGCTGCGATTTAGAAGTGCCGACCGAGATGCCCATCTTGCGAGCGACTTCTTCGTGTTCAAAGCCCTCGACATCGTGCAGAACGAATACATTGCGATAGCCGTTAGGCAGTTCGGCAATGGCGTTTTTCAGCGCGATACGGTCGACGATCTGCATCCTGTTCGGATTTGTCGAGCCCGAAACGACCTGTTCCGGCATCTCGCCGTCTTCTGACGTGCGTTCGTTCTTAACGCTGCGACGGCGGAAATGCATAAGAACCTGATTCACCGTCAAACGATGCAGCCAGGTCGAGAATGCGGAATCGCCGCGAAAACTTCCGATCTTGCGGAACAGCTGAATAAAAACTTCCTGTGTCAGATCTTCGGCCTCGGTCTGGCTCGACGTCATACGAAGGCACAGCGAATATGTACGGCGATGATAACGTTCGTAAATAAGCTCAAAAGCCGCGATATTCCCATCCGCCGCGAGGCGGCAAAGTTCTATATCGGTCGCCGAAGAATCGAACGAAACATCCGCAACAGGCTGTGAAACTGCGATCTGAGCACCGTCGACGGCAAACTGCTCGCCGCTAACAACGAACTGCCCGCTATCCATCGCTACCGAGTGTGGATCCATAATTACTCCCTAAAAATAAGGTTCACGTCGGATTGTAGAACTAAGTCTCACGCTATGATGACCGACCACAGCTAAATGGTTGCTTGACCTTATGAAAAATACTATGCCCATTTTGCCGAAAGGTAAAGCAGTTTTTCGATGAGATTTCCTTTTCGGGGCTCAATTCGGGCGCAGGCCCAAATGATCGACTATCAATGCCTGAGCCTGCGGACGGATAAGGAGTTCATGATTCGCCGGATCGGCAGCAAAGAAAATAAAATCAAACTCCTTTTTTTCGGCAGATTTTTTGAACCATCGGAGAGCTTCTTGAACGTCGCCGAGCCGAGCGTAATACCTGCCAAGCAAATAGGCCGGAGCCGACCCGGGTTGCTCGAGAATTTTGATTCGCTCCTTCCAAAACTCCCGGATCCCGCCTGACGCGTACGCAATCCGTAACTTCTCGAGTTGCTCCGGATATGTACCGGTCGTCATGTATAGTTCTTCAACCTTAAAGTATTCTTCGACCGCCTCATCATACATTTGTTTGGCAGTGTAGATCTCGTAGAGATGCTGGTGACCGGCAAGAAAATTTGGATCGATCTCAAGTGTTTTCTTACACTGGTCAACAGCGAGGTCGTATTTTCGGGAGAAGTATAGGATCTGGCACATATCGGCGTTGATCGCAGCAGAGTTCGGTTCCAGCTCGACGGCGCGCTTTATCTCCGCAAGTGCGGAACCGCCCGAACGGCGGGCCACTAAATTCAAAGCGTACCATTGATGGCCGGTCGCGTAGGTTGGATCGACCAGTACCGCTTGCTTGAAATACGGATCGGCCTCGCCAAGTTTCTGTTCCCAATACATTCGGACAAACCCGATAGTCGCATACGGCTGACCAAGTATCGGGTCTCGACGGATGGCTTCGTTCGCCGTGGCCTCTGCCTTTTTCCAGTGGATCACATCAAAAACGTACGCGTCCGCTAAGGCAGCGTATGCTTGAGCGAATTCAGGGTCAAGCATCACGGCTCTCTCGAGATCGATCGTCGCTTGATGGAGCCCCTCAACCGAACGATCTCGCCACAATTCCCTGCCTCTATTATAAAGTTCTAAAGCTTCCTGGTTTGCCGTCAACTGCTTCCCGGCGGCGATCACCGAATTTGCATCGCTCGCCGCCGGACGCAGAACGCACCAACTAATGACAGCAACCAGGATTATCACCAATCCACCTGCAAGTTTTAACCGTAACGATACGCCTTTCGTTTCCGTCTCTGATCGATCCTGAAGCGAGACGCGATAGTTTGTTCGTTTCTCGACAAAGAATGAGTCTTCGTGTTCCTCGATCTCACGGACCTCGGGATCGAATCGATAGCCGCGCTTTGGCACTGTCTTGATAAATCGTGCTCCATCCTCGCCGAGCAGCTTTCGCAACGTCGAGATGTTCCTGTTCAGATTGCCCTCCTCGACGAACGCATCAGCCCAAACACGGTCCATCAGTTCGTTCTTGCCGACCGTATGACCATGGTTTTCAACGAGGGTAAGCAGGATGTCGAAAATCTTTGGCGTTAGCTGAACGCGACGGCCATTGCGCAGCAATTGACGCTCTTCGAGATCGATGCGAAACATATCGAACTCATAAAAGCGGTTTGGGGGTCGATCTGTCACGGGCTTCAGGAATTTCGGGAAAATTTCCGATTATTAGAAGGATTTTCTGAGACCTGCCGGGTTAATTTTTGCTTTTCAAGGATTTTAGTCTAGGTACGCAGAAAAAAGCAATATGAAATCGGAAGCCCGAACTCACACCATCGAGTTTTCAGTAGAAAAATACGAGACCTTCTCCATTCGGCGCGGCCGCCCGATCACTTACGTCCGGTGCAGCGGTTGTCGGTGCAAGGTTCAAATGTTGAGCCCGGAAGATGCCGCAAAACTGATAGGGATCTCTACTCGGAAAATTTACTCGGACGTCGAAGCCGGCAAAACGCATTTCGTTGAATCGGCCGACGGCTCGATAATCGTCTGCCTTGACTCACTTCGTGAATCGGAATAAGCCAAACACTTACAAGGAGTTTCAGATCAACCATGAAGAAATCTATCCAAACCGTCGTTCTTGCAAATCGGAATCTCGTTCTAAGTTTCACGATCATTTTATTGATGATGATCGGCGGCTTCTCGGCATGGCCGTCGAAGAGTGAAGCAAACGCCCCGAATCTGATCTACGGGCACGATCGATTCGCAAATCGATTGTTCACTTTCAATGGAAATTCCCCTGGGACTTTCACATCAAACATTGCAATAACGGGCCTCAACGCTGGAGAGCAGATAATCGGCATCGACATCAGGCCGGCTGATGGCCTGCTTTATGGCGTTGGAACGACGGGATCAGTGAGCCGATTGCTGAGGATCAACACAACGACGGGAGCAGTTACACCTGTTGGAACCGGTTTCACACCTGTTCTCCCAACTTCGACGTTTTATGGAATCGATTTCGATCCAACTACAGATCAACTGCGCATCATCAGCTTCACCGACCTCAATATCCGCATCAATCCCAACAACGGGTCATTGGCAGGTACAGACCCGAATGTTGCGTTCGCTCCCGGAGATCCGAATTTTGGCGATAATCCCGCGGTGGACATGATCGCTTACAACGATCGCGCAGCCCGCCCTGATGATCCAAATGGAGACCCCGGAGTTTTATACGGCATCGATACCGCAAATGGCGTACTTGTCATCATAAATCCGAGCACCGGCCAGATGGTTACCGTTGGTTTGCTGGGACAGCTGCTCTTCGCATCGGCCGGTTTGGATTTTGACTTTTTGACCGGCGAACTCATCGCTACCTACAATGACGGTGAGTATCGAATAAACATTTTTACAGGGCAGGCAACATTTCTCGGAAATCTTCCGGTCGGCGGAATTGACGGCATGACGGTCGCCCGGCCCGCATCCCCGACTCCAACCCCGACGCCAACTCCAACACCAACTCCAACACCAACGCCGACTCCAACACCAACGCCAACACCGACTCCGACACCAACTCCAACGCCAACACCGACTCCGACTCCGACACCGACTCCGACACCGACTCCGACACCGACTCCGACTCCGACACCGACTCCGACACCAACTCCAACCCCGGTTCCGACGCCGACCCCAACGCCGACGCCGACTCCGACACCAACTCCGACACCGGTCCCAACTGCAACACCGACGCCAACTCCAACACCCGCGCCGACTCCGACGCCGACTCCAACTCCCGTTCCGACCCCAACTCCAACACCTACGCCGACTCCTACGGTGACCCCAACGCCGACACCGGTGCCTTTCCTGATCCTCAACGAGGTGAATGCGGATACGCCGAGCGTAAGTACTAATAGGTGCCAGTTTGTAGAACTTCGCGGTACACCGGGCTATTTGATCCCGCCGGGTACATGGTTCCTCTCGGTAGAGGGCGAGGCAGGCAACTTTGGCCGCCTCAACTGGGCAGTTGATCTGGGTTTGCTTGTGGTCGGCCCTAACGGAACGTTATCCCTCGCAAATCTCTCCGATCCGTGCCCCGGCCGGCTTTTCTCTTCCGGAACGACCCTGATAGACGTTTCCGCGGCTAACACGGGCGGCTTTGGCACCGAAACCGAATCATACATGCTGATCAAGGCACCGCCGCAAAACAGCTTTGTTCAGAACGGCGATGTCGACGTCAACAATGACCGCATTCTCGACGCCGGTGCGGTAATTACGCTGCTCGACGGTATTGCTACGGTGAGCAACACTATCACCCAGGCAAACTACGCACCGCTTGTTTTCTCCGGCCCGAGTTCAAATCAGCCCGATGCGTTTACACGGTTTGTCGGCATACTCACGCCGAATAGCCCGCCCGCCTGGTTCTACGGCGAGTTGGCCGAGAATCCGGACAGCACAACGCAGTATGCCGCTCCGCTCAGTCCGAACGCACCGCCATGTCCGATACTGACTCCGGGCGATCAGAACGGCCAACCGCTCGGTTGCGGGGCACAGTTCTCAAACCGAACGCCCATCTCGATCACTCCCGGAGCGTCCGCAAATTCTGCGAACGATCCTGCCAGTCCGAACGCTTCGCAGATTGCCGTTTCCGGCATGATCGGCTCCGTCGAATCGATCCGAGTCACGCTATTTGATCTTTCACATGTGTTTCCTGATCACATCGATGTGCTTCTCGTCGGACCGCAGGGCCAAAAGTTCGTGATCATGGGCGACGCGGGCGACGGGACAAGTATTTCGCCGTCGAACCCGGTCACACTAACGTTCGGCGACGCGGGAATATCGCTGCTGCCTAACTCAAGCCCACTGACCTCCGGTTTCTGCGAGCCAACAACGTGGGAGACTCCGGTTTCGAACTTTCCGGCTCCCGCTCCCGCAGGACCATACAATGAAGCTGGCAGTGAGACAGGCAGCAGCACCGGAGCCGATACGTTCGCTGAGGTTTTCGCCGGCACAACGCCGAATGGAATCTGGAGCCTCTATGTGAGAGATGACAACGGAACTGCGCGGCCCGACGTCGACAGCGGAATGATAGCCGGCGGCTGGGAGATCGAGATCCGAACGACGACACCACTTGTGACGGTCTCGGGCCGCGTCGTGACGCCGACCGGACTTGGACTGCGAAATGCCGTGGTCGCTATGACGGATTCGCAGGGCATCAGGCGCACCGCGACGACAAGCTCCTTCGGCATTTATACATTTGAAAACGTCCGGGCGGGCGAAACCTACATCATTGGTGTCGCCTCAAAACGCTACCGCTTCGCCGCCCGGAGTTTGCAGATCAATGACAATATCTCAAACGTCGATTTTGTAGGACTTGAGTGATCCGAACGGATCTGCTTTCTTTCGCGATAGCAATGCGAATGCGGCCGTCTTGCCTGGCAAGCGCGTGGTCGTGAGCATCCAAAGGGATGCCACAGTTCCGATTGACACGCTAGCGGCGAGCCAACTAGAATTGCGTTACTCCGTGTGAAGAAAGACCAGATCCCTATAACAATTGATAACATCATTTCGGCTCATCGGACGAGGCGGCGGGAGATCCGTGCCCGACTCGCGGAGTTTGCAGCGATCGGGCGGCATGGGAGCGATCTGAACCTGTTTGAGGAGATGGTGTTTTGCTTTTTTACGGGTGGATGCTCGGCGAAGATGGGATTGTCTTCGATCGAAGCGGTCAAGCCGATCCTGCTGACCGCAGATCAGCCCGAGATGGCCAATGCTCTTGTCGGCCATCATCGCTATCCGAATGCGAGGTCAAAGTATGTAGTAACGTCACGCGATTTTCTGCAGCAGGAATTCGGTTTGAAACTAAGAAAAAAGCTCCGGAGCTTTGATTGCCGGTTTGAAAGGCGTGACTGGCTGGTGCGTGAGAAGGGTATTAAAGGCCTTGGATACAAGGAGGCGAGCCACTATTTGCGTAACATCGGGTATAAAGGCTACGCCATTCTCGACAAACACGTTCTTAACTGCCTCGCCGAACTAAAAATAATTGATGCCCCAAAGCCACCAAATACGCGTACGAAGTATCTAATCGTCGAAGAAAAGCTGAAACAACTTTGTAACATGACGCAGATCGACTTTGACGAGCTCGATTTAGTTCTTTGGTCGATGAAAACCGGTGTTATACTCAAATAACTTTCAGCATCTACCCATTTAGGAGTTCGCGGTATGAGGTACAAAGTTAAATATCCGGGTTTGAGGACGGCATTCCTGATCCTGTCCCTGACGATCACGGCGTTTTCAATGGAAACGGAACAGTCCGTCGACGTCAAGCGTTCGCTCAAGGAAGCCTCGAATAAGACAAGGGCCGGGCTATTCGCCGAGGCGGAGAACATTTTACGCGCAGCGATCAATGCCGACGATAAACGTTCCGACGCTAAGGTCGAACTCGCTTACGTACTCACCAAACAGCGGCGGCTCGGCGAGGCCTACGATATCGTATTACCAATAGTTCAAAGCGAACCAAAGAACGCCAGGGCGCTTGCCGTACTCGGATCGACGATGCTAACCGGCGGACGCTTTCGCGAGGCACGCTTATTATTTTTCAATTCGATCAAACTCGATCGCCGACAGCACCTCGCCTGGGCGGGCTATGGCTTGCTCGACTTCTACGAGAACCGCATTAACGACAGCGTCGAGAACCTTAGAGAATCGGTTTACTACGCACCTGACGAGCCCGATTATCTGTTTGCTCTGGCTCAGGTATCCGCCCGAGCTGAAAAGTATAAAGAAGCGGCCGACGCCTATCGCGATTTTTTGAGCGTATCTAACAGTGCCGACGCGGATCGCCGGGCTCGCATCCGGGGGCTGATCAATTTCCTACGCTATCTCGGCAACGCCGGCACATTGTACCGAGTCGGCGGAGCGGAAAAACAAGTGTTCCATTCGACCTGATCGGAAACCGGCCGATCATCAAGCTCCGCGTAAACGGCAGAGACGAGCCGCACAGATTCGTGCTCGATACCGGTTCGGGCAGCTCTGTCATTTCTGAGGCGACGGCAAAACGGCTGAAGATAAAGTCGATCACCAAAGGCGGTTTTGCACGCGGCATCGGCGGTGACGGCAAGTTCGAGATCGTTTATGGCTTACTTCGCCAGATCG
>JADJBB010000001.1 GCA_016703965.1 Acidobacteriota bacterium | reverse complement strand
CTCAATTCTGGCCAGAATCGGGGACGACCGTTGCCCTGGCTAAGGTATCGGACAGCCTAACCCCATTTGCTTTCTGTATCGAATTCCAACTCTTATCATTTCGTTCCAGGCGTTTCGGCGGAGCGTCGCTGCTCGTATGGCGATTCTTCAAGAACAGCCAACTGCGGTTCGACAGCGTTTGAAATGGGCGATGTGGGGAACGATCGCGGGCCATATTTCCAGTCGTCGTAATGCAACTGGATCACGCAGCGGTTCGGAATCCAAATACCGGACGATAATTTCAGTGCGGCATCACGGCGCTGCCGTCCGCTCTGATACCGCTAAGCTTTGGTCATTCGGTCGTTCGCTACCGGCTGATGGATGTCGATGTCGTTGTTCGGCGGGCTCTCGTTTACGCGATGACAACGGTCGCGATTGCCATGATGATCGGAGCAGTCGCTCTCGGACTAGTTTTCCTCGCGGTCGGCAACAATCTGTCGACCACCGAGATCACGCTTCGAGCCCTGATCGCGATCGTGGCAATGGGAGCGATCGTGCTGCTCAGCGAACCGCTTAAGAAATTTCTGCAGGAACGTGCTGATCGCTTTTTCTACGGCGAGCGTTACGATCTGCGGCGCAGCCTTCTCGATTTTGGCAGAACGTTGTCAGCGACAACCGCTCTTGATCCTTTGCTCGACGCGGGCTCGCTCAGCGGCTGCGGCAGGTTCTGGATGTGCAAAAGGTCGCGATCTTTATCGAGGATGACCAGTCACCTCAAGAAAATTATCGCCTGGCGAAATCGGTGGGTTTAGTGAGGAATATAAGATCCCAAACGATTTTCGCACGATGATCCGCCAAAAATCGGCGGCCAAGGGTGTTGTTCGAGCAGACGAATTTGATGCACCAGAATTCGACATTACGCTGGCAGACGGAAATGGAATGGCCACAGTAAAGCCGTTATTCGGCAGGAGCTTCATTACTTTGTCCCGTGCTTAGCGGGCGGACAAATGATAGCCGTTATCGGCCTGGGACGAGCGACGGACGGCTTCGCTGCTTTCTTCAAAGAAGATCTCGATATCCTTAAAACCGTCTCAGGGATACATCGCCGTTGCGATCGAAAACAGCCGTCTTTACGGCCAGCAAAAACAACATACTGAGGAACTCGCCCTCTCAAAGAATTTAACGAGTCGATCGTAGAATCGGTCAACGTCGGCCTGCTTGCGGTTGACGAAGACGGCCGAATCATTCGATGCAACTCGCCATTCGAGGCAGATGATGGGCCTCGATCGCGATCAGGTTGTGGGCCGCGTTGTTGAAGATATTTTTGACCAAAGTTTTGCTTTTGAATCTGGAAAACATCCTCGGCAAATCTCGGTGGCACTTAACTGAGATCCGTAACGCACAAGCTGCATACCAAGCCACAAGGGCGGCAAATCGCCTATTCTAAACGCGTCGCCGTCGCTCCGCCCGATCAGTTTCAAACCAACAAACTGGGCCATCATCGTCCTGGAAAACGTCTCGTCGCGTGTAAAGCTTGAAGAAACACTACAGCAGAGCGAAAAACTTTCAAGCATCGGCCTGCTCGCGGCTGGCGTCGCTCATGAAGTGAACACGCCGCTGACAGGCGTTTCCAGCTACACGCAAATGCTGCTCGGATTGATCCCGAGACCGATCCGAAGCACGCCCTCCTGCAGAAAATGCAGCGCCAGACGGACCGTGCCTCGAACATCGTGGAAATCTACGACTTTTTCACGTACCGGCAATGCTGAGGAGTTTGGCGAGATCCAGATCAACAAGCTCTTGAACGATACGCTTCAGCTGCTCGAACCTCAGCTTCGCAAATCGAGCATTGAGATCGTTAAGGAATACTAGAAGATCTGCCGATGATCTCGGCGGCGGCGGTAAATTGCAGCAGGTGTTCACCAATCTTATTCTCAACGCTCGCGATGCGATGTTTGAGAACGGTACCATCAGGCTCCGCACTTTCGCCGGAAATGACGACGGTGTAGTTATCGAGGTGATCGACAACGGACAGGGAATCCCGACCGAGAATCTCAAAAAGGTCTTCGATCCGTTCTTCACCACCAAGGGCGTCGGAAACGGAACGGGCCTCGGACTTGCCGTGCCTACGCATCGTTCAGGAACACAACGGAACGATCGAAGCTTTCAGTGCTGAGGGTGGAAGGAACGACTTTTCGCCTTATCTTTCCGGCCGCAAAGGATGCTGTCAAACAAAGAGCCGTAAGCTAAGCGATCATCTTTTCATTTGCGGTTCTCGCAAAATACAGAGCAACCAGAAAAGCCACGAACATGATCCCCGAAGCCGTCCAGAATGTGCGGTACAGCGTGGAATCATGAACCAGATTCAGCGAATTATTCAGAAGCAGGCCGTGACCGAGAACCGGCCCGATCACGCGCGGGCCAGAGATGCTCCGACTGCATGATCCCGAGCGTTCGGCCTTGATCTTTTCAGAAGCCGTTTTTGACGCAAGACTTGTCAGGCCCGGCGATGCCAGGGAATTTCCAAATGCGAGCAAAGCGGTTCCAAGTAATAGGACTGTAACTCCTCCATATCCGGGCCCCACGATCGGAACCAAGAAAAGGCTCGCCACCATCATCAAACACCCCGCAACAACCAATGTAGACTCGCCGAATTTTTGTACCAGGCGATTGAATAGAACGCCCTGAGCAATAATTGCGATTATCCCGATAAAGGCGAATAAATAGCCATTCTGCTCCGCCGTAAAGCCGAACCGAAATGCCGTGTAGAGTACAAAAGCATAGGTCATGATCGAGAACGCCGTAACCAGCAGGAAGTAGACGATATTGATCTCTCTAAATTCCTTGTGTGCGAAAGATTCGAAGATCTCCAGGAAGCGGTTCTTCCGTTTTGGTGCCTCAGCCCGCTTTTCGGGGGTTAGCGATTCGGGAAGAATAAAATAGAGGACAATTGCGTTGACGAGAGAAAGGCCGGCAGCGAAGAAAAATGGTACGTGGACGCCATATTTGCTGAGGATCCCCGCACCGGCAGGCCCGAAAACAAAGCCAAGCCCAAAACGCCGCCGAAGAGCCCCATTCCTTTCGCGCGGTTCTCCTTGGACGTAACGTCGGCTATATATGCCTGCGCGGTCGAAATATTCCCGCCTGTTATCCCGCCAATGATCCGGCCAACAAAAACAAGTAGTAATGTGCCTGCAAAACCTATGACAAAATAACCGGCCGCCGAACCTAATATGCTGATAAAAAGCACCGGACGCCGTCCGTACCGATCCGATAATCGGCCCAGGATCGGCGAAAAGAAAAACTGCATTAGTGAATAGGTCGCGACCAGAAACCCGATCTGTAGAGGTGTCGCATTGTATGGATCGGTATTCGCGTAGTAGGGCAGGATCGGGATCACCATTCCAAATCCGATCAGATCAACAAAGATCGTAACGAAAATGATTATAAGTGGGGCGGTGAAGAATTTTTCGTTAGTCGTCGTCTTCGTCTCGTCTTTGCATTTTTATCAAACTGAACCCGGCGGTAAAGATCCGGAAGGGGAATGGTTAGATCGACTGAGGCTAGCTCGACAATATCGCTCTTTTCATTGAAATAATAAGTTATCCAACCGCCATTTGGCTGACGGCGATGGACCTCAACGTTCATCTTGTGCTGGTCGACAACCACATATTCCTGAACGCTCGGCATCTGCTGGTAGAAAGAAGCTTTTCGCGGCGATCGATCTTTTGGTCGAAGGCGAGTTACCTCAACGATGAGTATTGGGTTGTTTCGAAAGTATGGATCGTCCGGGGTTTCCTCCCAAGAAACCAATACATCAGGGTAATAGTAAACCTTGCTTGTAACTCTAACTTTGATATCGCCGAAAAGGGCTCGCACTTTGACCCGCGAAGATGCATCGAAAGCGTTGTGACTATCTCACCTACTATTCGGTTATGATTGTCACTACCACCCGCCATCGCGTAGACTTCGCCATCAACAAACTCATGTCTTATCGGACTTACCTTCTCCTTCGAGATAGTCCTCAACGCTGAGCTTGGTCTTTAGTTTTGGCAAACCCATACTCAAATTTTAGCAAAGTTTTGATTCATAGTAGAATATTGTTTCAGTAAACCACAGCTTGCCGGAGATATATATCGAATGTTCAAATCCACGATTGTTCTTGTTCTGCTTGCCGCATTTTTATTTGCTATGAATCAGGAAACACCTGCTCAAAAAAGCCGGCTCAAAAGCCGACGCCGGCGCTTCGTTGTTAAGGCGGTTCCGCCTGAGATCAGCTATACGGTCTCGATGTCCAAGCCCTGGACCCATCTGCTCGAGGTTGAGATGAAGGTCAAATGGGCACAAATGCCTGAGAAAGCCGAGCTGAAAATGCCGGTCTGGACGCCGGGCAGCTACCTGATCCGGGAATATGCACGTCACGTGCAGAATTTCTCGGCCAAAGATGCCTCGGGCAACGAGCTCACGTGGGCAAAATCGAACAAAAATACCTGGGCTATCGATACCAAGGGCGCAAAGGAAATAGTTGCGAAGTACCTTGTTTATTCGAATGAATTGACCGTTCGAACCAACGAGGTGAATGATGAACACGCCTTTTGGAATAACTCAGCAGCATTGTTCTTTGTAAAAGATCATTTGGCTGCTCCATCGACGGTAAAGGTTAACCCGTACGGTAATTGGCGGTCGCAACAGGCCTTCCGCCGGTCGAAGCCAGGCAAATACGTTCAGGGCAGAAAAACTACGATGTTCTTTATGATTCGCCATTTGAGGTTAGTGATTTCAAGGAATACAAGTTCGATGTTCAGGGGAAAATCGCACCGGTTTGTCATCACCGGCGAGGGCAATTATGATCTGAAAAAGCTGGCTGTAGACACGGCCAAGATCGTTGAGGAGAGCTATAAGATATTTGGCGAGCTGGCTTATGACAATTATACGTTCATTGTAAATACACGCGGCGGTGGTGGTTTGGAGCATTTTGAACTCAACTGCTCTTCAGACGAACCGATTCGGATTCAAGCCCGACGCCCGCTACAAGGGCTTTCTGGGCCTCGTTGCACATGAATATTTTCACAATTTCAACGTCAAGCGCATCCGCCCCCGATGCTCTCGGCCTTTCGATTACGAGAACGAGAACTACACCAAGCTTCTCTGGGTCGCCGAGGGTGGAACTGAGTACTATTCGAATCTGCTTCTCGTCCGTGCCGGGCTTATCTCAGATAAGGAGTTCCTACGTCAGCGAGCGGCTGGGATCCAGGCACTGCAGAATCGGCCGGGCCGGCTCGAGACCAGCGTGGAATCCGCAAGTTTCGATGCGTGGATCAAGTATTACCGGCCTGATGAGAACGCGGTCAACAACCAGATCTCTTACTACGACAAGGGCGAGATCGTTAATATGATGCTCGATCTGGCGATCCGGGCTTCGTCTGGCGGTTCGAAATCGCTGGACGACGTTATGCGGCATCTCTATACGGAATTCTTCAAGAAAGGCAAGAACTATACGCCCGCCGACTATCAGAAGGCATGTGAAACGATGGCCGGAAAGAGTCTTGATGATCTCTTTGCGAAGTACGTCCGCGGCGTTGCTGAGATCGATTACAACGCGTTCGCTAACCCATTCGGGCTCAATCTGAACATGAAGACACCGAATGCCTCCAAGGCATATATCGGAGCCGACACTGCGGAAGCCAACGGAATTCTCAGCATCCGGCTCGATCTCGGCCGGAACGCCGGCTTACGATCAGGGCCTCAACACTGGTGACCAGATCGTGGCGATCGACGGCTATCGGGCAAGTGCTCAGTTCATGACGAGCTACCTGAATGAAAAGAAACCAAACGACAAGGTCAAGCTCACGATCTTCCGGTTCGACAAGCTGCGCGATGTCGATTTCGTGTTGGGTAGTGATAAGAGACAGGAATACGATTTCTCAGTCATCTCGGGAGCAACTGAGGAGCAGAAGAAACTCTACAAACAGTACCTGAACGGTGACCTCTAAACCGGTCGATATTTGTCAGAAAATAGAAGCCGCTGCGGATCTCACGCAGCGGCTTTTTTGCTTCAGAATCGGAGCCCCGCAAGTGGAACTTTTGTGTAAGATAACGTTTCACCAAACTTTACCAAGAATTACCCAATAAAAAGTGTGAATCGATTCACACTTTTGCCAATACCAAGGCTGAGACCCCATAAATACTGGCTTTTACCCACTCTTTCGTCGCCGCTCGAGCCAAAAATGGCCGCGCGATTGGTAGAGGTAAATCAACCTATTTTCGACCGTTGCGCGAAGTTTGGTAGAGGTATTTGGGAGATTGGTCGAAGGTCTTTGCTAGACGCGCCGATCCTACTTTAGAGCGAAGCTGTTAAGGAAGAATTCCTTGCATTTCACATCTCAAGGGAATATTCTGATTTTTACTTTCAAAAAGCTTGAAAGCGACTTTTTCCACGGTTGTCTTGCCTCTCTGATCGACTACAACCTTTCTGTCGCAAGTCATTCCCGCTCTCCCGCGCGAGCAAAGATCGTATGTATTTGCTGAACATTCTTCAATCCCTAACTGGAGGACTCTCACAGTGGAAGAACAAATTTTAGATTTTCAGGAACACTTGCTCGAACATTTGGATGAAGATTGGACGGTAGAGATGATGGCTAAAAAGACTGGTATCTCGCTGTCTCATTTCCCCGTAGCCTTCAAAAGGGTTCTCAAAAACTCGCCAGCGGCTTGGCTAAAAGAAAAGCGTCTGGAAAAAGCAGTACATCTCATCGAAACAACCTATGACCATATCGACCAGATCGGCATCCACGTTGGGATACCTGACCCCAGTCATTTTGCCCGTGACTTCAAGAAGAAATTCCGCCTTACGCCGACTGAATACCGCAGCCTTTTCCATAAAAGACACCGCCACAAAAGCGAAAATGGACAGGAATGATGGTTTTGGCTCAGAATCCGTTGTTTTGGCTCAAGAATAGTTGTTGACCCACTTGATTTCCGCCTCATCATTAATATAACGGCACAATTTCTCAATAAGGGGCTAAAAAATGAAAAAATCTACAGTAACGTCTTTTATATCTTGTCGTATTTTGGTGTTTGGGGTTGTTTTAGGTTTGGCCGCTTCGGGTTTTTTGACTGGAGTCAATAAAAGCACAAGGTGAACGTGTAATTAGAGCGACAAATGTGTCAGTACCCGGTGGTTTCGCGACTCCAGTCACAATTAACTTTCAGCTCGTTGCTCAGGTGACGAATCCTCCGGTAGGTTTCAGCTTCTACTATCCGCCGACAGTGCTGAGCGACCCGGTCATTAGAATCGGCAGCGGGGTTCCTGCCGAATCTTCTATCGCGACAAACACTACTTTACCGGGTCAGATCGGCATTCGTATTGACTCGACGAACACCTACAGCACCGGTACAAGAAATATTGCTAGTGTCACTTTTACATTTCGGGGGAATGCCCCGGTCGGCACCTATCAGATTGCGTTCACTAGCGTTCCGACACCGCAAAGTGTTTCTAATGCTGCGGGAGTCCTTCTCCCAACCATATACGACCCTGGGTACGTAATAGTTGGTGCCACAGCTGCCGGAGTCGATCTTTCGGGCCGGGTGCTTACACCAGATGGCCGCGGGATCAGGAATGCCATTGTTGTGGTCACCGACACAAATGGCAACAGCCGTATCGCGACGACCAGTTCTTTCGGTCAATATCGATTTACCGATATCGAAGCGGGCCGAACTTACACTATTGGCGTTAATTCGAAACGGGACCGCTTTACGCCACGCGTACTTCAAATAGTCGATACTTTGGCCGATTTTGATTTTGTCGGTCAGCAGTAACTATAACTTTACAAAACTGGAAATCTAATAACCGGAAGCTGTACATGAGCCTCCTGAGGATACCCTATTCCGACCTTCGTATCTTTAGTGAAATTTCGCAGTTTCTTTTCTTGTCCGCGGTTCATGATTGGCCACTACTGACAAGCGATTGCCGACTTGGTATTATTCATTGATGCGTTTGGGTCGTTTACCATATCGGGTTTTGGTATTGCTGTGTTTTGTCGCGGTGTTGGCGGGCTGTGAGAGCAGTATGTTCAAGCAGCAGAATGTCGCGCCGCCAACGGTTGGCAGTGTCCCGGCGGTTCGGTTGAATTTCCGGTATGAGGCTGATGTTCCGGCTCCGGCGGCTGATGCCGGCAAGCCTGCGGCGGAGACGCGGAGCGAGGCGATCCAAGCTGATTTTGATAATTCCCGGCCGCAGGAAATACTCGACAAAACGATCGCGTCGCCCGACAAAAAGCGGATCGTCGCTGTTTATCACAGGTCACGGACTACAGCTCGGAGTATCGGCTCGATATGTACTCGGCGGACGGCAAGCTGTTGAAGAAGCTGACGTCGGACACGATGGCCGTGCATTTTCCGGATACGATCGTCTGGTCGCCCGATTCGTCGTCGCTCGCATTTGTTGCAATGATACGGGTTGTGGCTCCGGATCTGGGACTGACGACATTGCCGACGCCCGCACCTATTGTTCCGCCAATTGATCACGCGAACACCGCCCCTGACGCCAACACCGCCGATCCGACGGCTTCGGCACCTATCGCACCGACGCCGGCTGCCCCGACCGGAATTCTCACGTTTCGCACCGAGCAGATCTACACGTGTACGGCAGACGGAACGGGCGTGAAGGCGATCACTGAGAATGAGGGGATAATCTACTTCTACTACGCCTGGTCGCCGGACAGCACGATGCTCGTCGCACTTGCCGCGACGGCCCGCGAGTGGAAATATCTCGAGGTTATGTCTGCCAGCAAGGGCGAGGCTCTCGTTCCGCAGGGACGACCGCGGATCATCGAGAAAAATGGCCGCGAGCGCCGTCTTGACGATAATTTGACTGTCGTCAGGCCGGTCTGGTCGTCGGATTCGACCAAGGTCGCAGCGGCTTTTGATACGCAGGTGCGAATTTACGATGCGGTCGGCGTTAACCCAACGCAGGCGGCGATACCGCTTCGCAATCAGCTTTTGATATCGTCGCAGGCTTACGACCGCAATCAGCAGCGGATCTCACAGGGCGGCGATGCGAATATTGACGCAAATACACAGGCACAAGCAACACCCGACCAGCCGCTTTCGACGCTGCCGGACGAGAAACTGCTCGTTTCGTACAACCCGATCGTTGAGATCAACTGGACGGCAGAAGACACGCTCTATCTGCAGACCGCTTATCTCAAGCGAATGAAGAACGAGGCCGACAGCGTGCAGCTTTGCCCGCTGGCACCGGCTGATATTTACTGCTCAACCGACAATTCCATCAAACAGACCATGAGATACGAATCGATCGCCGACATATATTCGGCTAACCAGAAGTTTCGGGATGAATTTGTCGCAACCGTCAGCGGTATTTCGCCGGACGAAGCGGCCGCTCTGCCCGAGGGCGAGAAATGGAACATCCAGCAGATCGCTGAGCACGTCTCGATCGTCGGATCGGGCATCGCAAAGATCTGCGCCAAACTGCTTGCCGGCGCGATGGAAGACAACATCCCGTCGGACGGCAGCTTTACATTGTCCGCGAATTTTGGCGAACGGGCGGCAGTCATCGCCGACACAAAGGTCGAGGCGCCCGAACGCGTTCACCCGACCGGCGAGGTCAGCATCGACGAATCTCTCGCGACTCTCGCGGCCGCGACCGAGGCCTTCGACTCGCTCCGGCCCGATCTCGAAAATTACGACCTCACGGCACACACCTTTCCGCACCCATTCTTCGGCCCGCTAAACGCTGGCGAATGGCTCGTTATGGCCGGGCTCCACGAAAAACGGCACGCAGCTCAGATCGAAAGTTTGTTGGCGAAGGTCAGGGATAGATCTTTGATTTTAGATCTTTGATCTTTGGTTCCTGGCTGTTTTCCCGCAAAGTCGCAAAGGGTGCAAAGTCCATAAAGTTAAGATGTCGCTAAAGGATGGTCGATTGTGGTCATGTGCCAAAAACATCCATATTCCTAAGTCTGTGAAGCAGGCGAAATAATAGTAGCTATACGTGGAGCCTTTGGCGGAACGTGTAGCTCATGTCGTTTTAGGGTTAGAGCCTGTGAAACAGGCGTAACGGCGACCTGACCAACTTTAATCGCCTGTTACACAGGCTTGATAAACCATAGATGCCATAACCCCAGGTTCCGGCTCTGCTTCACCCGGGGCTAACATTATCGCTGCTTCGCAGCTTAAGAAGGATCTCGTCCTGCAAATAAAAAGCCCGGCTGAATGGAGGGTATATTCAGCCAGAACGACTTCAAACAATTTTTTCATCATAGCGAACTATCGGCACGTCTGAAGCCATTAGTGTGATGTAACTCGCTTTACAAATCGTTGCTCAAAATCGAAGTTTCTAAAACATTTGTGGCGGTGGCGACTTTTCTCCAATAAGCTTTTCTTGTACTATCTATCAGCAATACTGAATAGTGTGATTTTTTATGGACAAGTTTAAGATACGGGGCGGCAATCCGCTGAGAGGAAAGATCGAGATAGGCGGAGCGAAAAATTCTGCTCTGCCATGCCTCGCGGCGACGCTGCTGACGGCGGAAACGGTGACGCTGCACAATGTGCCATATGTAAAAGACCTGATCACGCAGCGGCGTTTGCGAGGATCTGGGTGCGACGGTTCTAACACCGGAACTGCGTACGCATAAGGTCACAGCGGGAAAGATCGAGACGTTTGAGGCTCCGTACGAGCTTGTTAAAACGATGCGAGCGAGCGTTCTCGCTCTCGGGCCGCTGCTTGGGCGGTTCGGGCAGGCGAAGGTCAGTTTGCCGGGCGGTTGTGCGATCGGCACGCGGCCGATCGATCTTCATTTGAAGGCTTTTGAGCAACTTGGTGCGACCGTCTCGCTGGAATCGGGCGATGTTGTCGCTCGTGCTCCGCAAGGTCGTTTGATCGGTGCGACCATTGATTTTGAAAAGGTCACCGTCACCGGAACCGAGAACGTGATGATGGCCGCCGCACTCGCGAAAGGCAAAACCATCATCAAAAACGCCGCCAAGGAACCCGAGATCGAGGACCTCGCCGATCTGCTCAACAAAATGGGAGCCCGCATCAAGGGCGCCGGAACTGCCGTGATCGAGATCGAAGGTGTCGAAGCTCTCGGCGGTGCCGAACATACGATCATTCCCGACCGCATCGAGACCGGAACGTTCATGGTCGCCGCGGCGATCACCGGCGGTGAACTCGAGATCAAAAGCTGCCGTCCCGAACATCTCACCGCCGTCATCGCAAAGCTGCGAGAGGCCGGCGTCGATATCGAGGAACTTAATTCCAGCACGCTCCTCGTCAAGGTCGGCAGCGGCGGCCTGAAAGCGGTGGATGTCACTACCAAAGAGCATCCGGGTTTCCCGACCGACATGCAGGCTCCAGTACATGGCGCTGATGACGCAGGCCGAGGGCGAATCGAAGGTAGTCGAGACCATCTTTGAAAACCGCTTCATGCACGCCTCGGAACTTATCAGAATGGGCGCCGACATCACCATCCACGGCAACACGGCGGTCGTTCGCGGGAAATCGAAATTGATGGGCGCACGCATCATTGCGTCAGATCTGCGTGCCTCGGCTTCGCTCGTTCTGGCAGCTCTGTGTGCCGAAGGCGAGACGACGATCGACCGCGTTTACCACATCGACCGCGGCTATGAAACGATCGTCCGCAAGCTGCGATCGCTCGGTGCCGACATCGAACGCGTCAAAGAAGGGCTCGCCGCAACAGCCGACGAAGCATCTCGATAATTTACGATTCCAACCGTCTGTGGTTTAATAGCGTCATAGAAATATGAGCGCTGAAGACTGCATATTCTGTAAGATCGCCGATGGCCGCATACCGTCCACGCTTGTCCACGAGGACGACGTGTGCGTGGCGTTCAACGATCTCAGCCCTCAGGCTCCGACGCATATTCTGGTCATTCCGCGTCAACACATCGATTCGCTCGACAAAGCCGACGCCGGACAATCTGATACGCTCGGACATCTGCTGACGACCTCTGCGGAGATCGCGCGGAAACAGGGCTTTGCCGAGGATGGCTACCGCGTCGTGATCAATACTAATTCAGACGGCGGACAGACCGTTTTTCACCTTCACGTACACCTGCTTGCAGGCCGACAGTTCATCTTCCCTCCGGGCTAGAGCGGCATTTTTTCCAATATCGTTATGAAACCGATCGTTGTATTAATTGGATGTTTGTCGCTCGCATTGGCGGGGTGCGGCGGTGCCGTCAGAATGCAAAAACAACGCTGCTGTTTCAACTGAAAACACCAACACGGCCCCGGCCGTCTCACAGTTCGCGTCTATCACCGACGCTAACGCGGCACTGGCCGAGAGGTAAGCGTTTGCTTGACGAAAATCAGACCGAGACGGCGATCGAAGCTTTCGAAACGAGCGGTCGAACTCGACGCCGACCTCGCCGAAGCTCATTTCCAGCTCGGCGTTGCGTACGCTGCTCGAGATGCCGAACGAGCAGTCAGGCAAGGTGACGGAACCGGCTTCGAATTCAAAGGAAGCAGCGAAAAAGACAAAGTCGGAAAGAGCTTTTGAGGATGCGGTCAAAGCGTATAAGAAATGGCTGGCTAAAAACCCGAAAGACGATAACGCCTATTATTATCTAGGCCGTACGTACGCGAAACTCATGCAGGACGACGATGCCGAGGAAGCCTTTCAGGAAGCCGTCAAGCTCAAACCGGAAGACAGTGAATATCAGACAGAGCTCGGCAGTATCCTGATAAAGCTCGCCAAATACAGCGAAGCGATCAAGCCGCTAAAAAGGCGATCGAGCTCGACGCTCCAACGGCCGTGCCGCAGATCTGCTGGAGGACGCGGAAGCGGGCAAAAACGGGTCGATTACGTTTCTACCGACAAAACTCGAACATGGCCGTCAACGGAAAAGAGCCGAACTCGAATTCTAATTCGAACTCCAAGCTCAAATTCGGCGATGCCGTCTAACTCCACTTCGCCTAGACCGCCCGAGGGCGAACACTAAACCCAAAAAGCCCGAACCGGAGCCAAAATCTAAGAAAGGCGATCCCAAAGATGACCGCCGAGAACCGTTCCCGGCAAACCGTAGCTGCGTTAGGATGACGCAAAAACACACACTTCCAGGCACAAGTGTGTCAACTTGACATCGGCCAACTACAAAAGCCGACAGCACATTATCGTTAGCTTTCATTGTTGTGGCGAACGATCCAATTCCGGACCCATACCGAACCGTCCTCAAGCGCCATCACTCGAACGCCGGATGAGCATTTTGAGCCCGCGAGGCGATCATCGACCGCCTGGCCCGCGACCTACAACCGACATCGACCTCGGAACGTTTTTGAATGTCTTGTCGTCTCAGAGATCGGCCGCATGCTCAAGGCCGACCGCTGTGACCTGCTCCAACTCAGCGAAGGCAAAGACCTTGCCATCAGCCACGAATGGCGAAGGACAAATCGGTCCCCAAAGCCACGGCACGACGATACCGTTCGATGCGGCAAAGCTCGCCGAGCGTTTTGATATCACAAAACCCATCCGCATCAACGATACCTCAGCAGCGAAAGATCCGACTTGAAGTTCTTTGCAAAAGCCTTGAAACACGCTCTGCTGGTCATCCCGATCATCCGAGGTGAATGTGGCCTTGGACTGTGGACTCGCACGACACGAAGGAGCCGCGTGTATGGCTCGATGAAGAGGTCTAACTCCTCGAATCCATCGCCTGCCAGCTTGCCATCGGCTATCAATACACGAGCCTCTTTGCCCGCTCCAGGAAAAGAAAGCTCACCGGACGACCACTCTTCGAGAGATCACCAATACGCTGAACCGCATTCTGATTTCAAAGAAGGCTCTGAAACCAGACGAGCGAGCGATCGCCCTTGTCGGGGGCGGTACGAGCGTCAGGCGTGCTGGACCCGTCGGAAACGCTCTCGCTCGCGTCATTCAAATCGGCAGAAGGGCATCAAGCTCGGCAAGGTCCCGAAGATGATCGAGCAGCACGACAAATCGCTGAGGCGTCGATAATTTTAAGGCGATCGGCGAGATCATACGCGACGGGAAGACGGTGAAACTCGTTGATTCGCAAATGCCGTTTGCGATCCCGTTTATTCTTCAACACGCAGCTTCATGGGAGCGGCGTTGTTGCACCGGTGCGTGTCCGGCGCGTTGTTCGCTTTTGGGGTTCGTATGGAGCGCAGGGCGCGTTCGCCGAACACGACATCGCCTTTGGTCGAAGGCATCGCCGACCAGATCGGTACTGCCCTCGAACGCGATCAGCTCTCGGCGGAAGTGCTGCGGCTAAAGAGCGAACTTCATCAAAACAGCACGGCGAGATCATCGGCCAGGCCCCGAGATCCGGCGCGCGATCGAGCTTGCGTTGAACGTCGCTGATACATCGACGACCGTGCTCATCAGCGGAGGATCAGGGACGGGAAAGGAGCTGATCGCGAACCTGATCCATTACAGCTCAGGCCGCGAGAGAAGCCTTTCGTCAAGATCAACTGCGGTGCGATACCCGGAACCCTGCTCGAAAGTGAGCTTTTCGGCCACGAGAAAGGCGACTTCACTGACGCACGGACGCAGCGCATCGGGCGTTTTGAAGAAGCGGACGGCGGTACGCTCTTCCTCGACGAGATCGGCGAAATGTCGCCGCAGGCAGGTGCGGCTTTTGCGTGTTTCAGGATGGCGAATTCACGCGTGTCGGCGGCAAGCACGTCCTCAAGACAGACGTCCGCGTC